>CAJUHN010000098.1 GCA_910585935.1 uncultured Lachnospiraceae bacterium
TTATGTCTGTTTTTAGATTTCCATGTTCTCATGACACTATTCTAACACAAACCACTACTTTTGGCTACCTTAACCCACCGTCTAAAGCCAGTGGGATTGCGGTAGCCTTATTTCAATTTACACTATCAATTAAACTATCCTCCTAATATCCCCCCAAAAGCCCATAAAACTCAAACCAAAAACCCCCAGAACAGCCAGCAAACTAGCTTAAGGGAAGGAAGTATTCCGAAAGAAACCCCTTGGAAGACGTTGGTGAACCCATTGGGTTCAGAGAATTTAATGAGCTACGTCTGGAACGGAGCGAAAGCGCGGTTTCGTTAGAATACTTCCTTCCCTTAAGCGGAAACCAAGACCTCAATCTCCCCCTCTTTCACCCCCCGAACATCAAACCCCATTTCCTGTAAACCTATAATCTCCTCTACCAACTCCCCACTTATTCTTTCCCCCGGCACAATAAAAGGAATCCCCGGCGGATAAACCATCACCCACTCCCCACATACTTTCCCCTCTGCCTTTTTTAACTCTATCTTTCTCTTCTCCCTTTCCTCAGCCTCCGCCATAGAATAAACCATTTCCAGCTTCAAAAGCCTCACCCTTCTCCTTCTCTTTTCTCCCTCTTGAATCCCTTCATCTATCCGCGATACTGCCTCTAACAACCTCTCATACCCTTCCTCTGAATCCATCACAGATGTCATCGCTAAGACATAATGTCCCATACACATTTCACACTGTAAATGATATTCTTCCCTCAACTTATCATAAAGCCCTTTTCCCGTCATATCTTTTCCACAAACAGACAAAATTATTTTGGACTTATCCACAGCAAACACCCCGTTATCCCCTATCATCTCCTTCTTTATCCCCACAATATTCTTAAGTTTCCCTAATCCTTCATGTAACCTCTCCAATCTTTTCCCATACTCCTCCATCAACATCTGCCCTTTTTCTAAAAATGTCACGCAATAATCTATGCTTGACATAAATAAATAAGAAGGACTAGAAGTCTGATAAATACTGAGTGCCCTCTCTAACCGCTCTTTCTCCACTAAATGGCTTTTCAAATGAATCACACCTGTCTGTGTAAAAGCTGGCAATGTCTTATGAAAACTCTGAATCACCAAATCTGCTCCCTGTCCGATAGAAGAATCTGGAAATATCCTAGCAAATCCAAAATGCGCGCCATGTGCCTCATCTACAATCACTGGTATCTGAAACCGATGTGCAATCCTTGTGATTTCCGATATATCCGAAACTACACCTTCATAAGTAGGAGAAGTCAAAATAACCGCCCTGCAATCCCGGTTTTCCTCTAACAACTCCTCTAATTTTTCCGGCTTCACCCCTCCATTTATCTCTAATTCCTCTATCCATTCAGGAAATAAATAAACAGGTTTCAGTTGTTTTAATAATATAGCATGATAAACCGCCTTATGACAATTTCTAGCCATAATGACTTTATCCCCTCTTTTTGTCACAGCATCTATCGCGCTCAATATTCCGCCTGTACTCCCATTCACTAAAAAATAACTATATTCTGCTTTAAAAACCCTCGCGGCTTTCTCCATCGCCTGTTTTAAGATTCCATTTGCATGATATAAATCATCAAATCCATCTATTTCTGTCAGATCTATTTGAAATCCATTCCACTCTGGCAATTTCTCTACCATTCTCTTATGTCCCGGCATATGAAATGGATAATAATCACTTTTACTATAATCTAATATCTGATTCGCCAGTAATTCTTTATCCTCAAAAATCCACATATTTTCCCCTCTCTTTTTTATCAGAATCTCCTGTTCCTATCACTTCTTCCCTCTCATCTATTATATAGTCCTTCTAATCTTTACGATTTTCTTAATTATTTCATTATAACACGCCTAATTTTTCCTGTCCATTTTCTTTTATTATTTTCTATTTCGACATTTTATGTTACAATATTCTAAAAGCCCATAAAGAGCTAAATAAATCTATAAGAACTTCAAAGGTGGTGAATAAATACAATTCTTATAGTAAAGTAATATCTAACCCAATAAAACAACCTAATTAATAGAAAAACGATGAAATAAATTAAGAAAGAGAGGTCAACTATGAGCTTACCCCCAGATGAAAATTTTAATTCGGTACAGTCTTCACCTAGTCCATCAGAAAAAAGACATTCTGTTTCAAAAAACTCAAGGCAAAAGAGTTCTGGTGTACAAATTAAATCAGGTATTATTTATATACAATTTCTTCTCATATTAATATTGATTATAGGTATCTTTGTCAATACCTTTTATCAAAAGAAGATAATTAATCAAAGTATGACATCGATAGAAAAGGAACAAGCTGTTTTAAATGCTGAACTATCCCGCCTGACAGATTCTGTTGAAAGCATGGAGCGTTTACAAAATGCACTTGTTTCTAACCAATCAAGTGAAACTATCTTAACCTATGATGAATATGGAAACATGATACATGTTCCACTATTAGCAGATGTGCCTCGCAATAGTTATGATTGGACTTGCCTTCAGACAAAAAATGGTTTTAAAAATTATATCGTAGATGATGTTATCACCTCCTATCGTGGCATTGATGTGGCTACTTTTCAGGGTGAGGTAGATTGGCAGGAAGTTAAAAATGCAGGTGTGGATTTTGCTATGATACGCCTTGGCTATCGTGGTTATGGATCTGGCGCTATTTTATTAGATGAACGATTTGAAGCTAATATAAAAGGCGCTACTGATGCAGGGATTGATGTAGGTGTATACTTCTTTTCTCAGGCGATCAGCGAAGAAGAGGCGATTGAAGAGGCTAACTTTGTATTAGAAAATATTAAAAATTATAATATCACCTATCCTATTGCATTTGATATGGAACCTATTACTTATGATGTAGCACGCACAGACTATTTGACAGGAAGACAGATCACTAATTTCGCTGGCGCTTTTTGTGATACGATTGATGCTGCTGGTTACATTCCCACCATATATTCCAATAAACGAACCTTTTTATTAAAATTGGATTTAAGCAGTTTAAGCAGATATCATTTCTGGTATGCTTCTTATCAAAGCCAGCCTGATTATCCTTATGACTTTCAAATATGGCAGTATAGCGAAAGTGGAAGTGTTTCTGGTATTCAAACAACAGTGGATTTAAACATTTGTTTTGTGGATTATCCTGCTTTAACAAGAGAAAAACGTGGACGTCAATAGATAATTTAGCGGTTTTATAGGATTTATAAGCTTTATAGCAGGTTCATAAAATGTTAGAACATCTTAAATATTATTACATTCTTTAGAAAAGGAAATCATATACAAATAATGATAAACGCGGAAAGGCGGTATGCAAATGAAGCAACATGCAGCTTACTTAGGGAAAAAAAATAAGAAAAAAACAAAAATAACCTTGTGGTTATGCGGAATCATTTTTTTGTTCTTTTGGGAATATGGACTCTATCAACAAATGTCCACACATACTAAGATAGACCAATATATATTGTCCATTTTCCTGATTATATTACCAATTATTATTACAGCTTTTATTATTTATTTTAGCTTAAAAAAGCCCAAAAAGAAACGCACATATAAACATAATCCAGAAAAACTCATAAGAAAAAATTTATATGATAAAATGGACGGACATACTTTTGAATATTATTGTGCGGAATTACTCAGAAAAAATGGTTATCGGAATGTAGAAGTGACAAAAGCCAGCGGTGATCAGGGGATTGATATTATTGCTTATAAAAACGGTGTTAAATATGGTATTCAATGTAAATGTTATTCCTCTAATATAGGAAATAAAGCTGTTCAGGAAGTATTCGCTGGTATTAAATTCTATGACTGCAAGGTTGGAATCGTAATGACTAACAGGTATTATACAGCATCTGCAAAGGAATTAGCAGCTAAAAATGGTATTATTTTATATGATAGAGATAAATTAAATGATTTAATCTATAAATCTAAGAAAAAGTAAGTTTGGGAATACATTTTGATAAAAGGGGGGCGCTCCGGCAAGACCTATTCCAACGAAGCCGCGCTTCCGCTCCGTTCCAGACGTAGCGGTACTAAATTCGCAAATCCCGCTTCTTGCGGGTTTGCTTATTAAGTGCCGACGTCTTCCAAGGGGCTTCTTTTGGAATAGGTCTTGCCTCCGCTGGTTGAGTGGCTGTTCTAATTTGTGAAAAGAGGACTTCCTTCTAAATATATAGAAGAAAGGGGACAGAATAAGCAATGTCATTAACTTAAGAAATTGGTCTAATAATTTGTGCCTGAAAATACCAAACAATGCACTATCCTGTTTCACAATTTACCGCAATGAGAATCTTAAGTTAATGACATCGCAGAATAAATAGCCGAAATTGTAGTGATATTTGGTAACAGTTCAGACTTTTTATTTTATTTGTTATGGTGAAATTGGCTTTTTACAGAGTAGAACAGGCAACAGACTAGCGAAGGCAAGGAAGTAGTTCCAAAAGAAGCCCCTTGGAAGACGTTGGTACTTAATGAGCAGTTCCGCAAAAAGCGGGGCTGCGAATTTAGTATCCGCTACGTCTGGAACGGAGCGAGAGCGCGGCTTCGTTGGAATACTTCCTTGCTGTAGCGAACCTTTGATAGATGTTCAAATAGCTTGAACTAACTATAACGATATTTGTTCTTGTAAGGTCAGATATGATAAAAAGGTCTATAATATAATTTATAATTTTAATCTTTGTTAGGGGGTATGATAATGTTATTTTATTTAAAAACGCATCTGAAACGGGGAATGTCTGTTATGATCGTACTTGCATTTCTTCTCTGTATTGTATGTATTTTCTCCTGCTTTTTTGAACATTTTATGGAGAGAAAAAAAATGGAGATTGAAACTGCATATGATGTGATTCCTGTTACTGTGGTAGTGTCTAATTTAATTGGAACTCAGACAGATGATCTGGAAATTTTCGACTATATAGTCAATTATTTTCTTTCGGAACATTATGTGTTTGGTGGAGAGTTACAGCCACGGGCATTTTCTTCTTATGTGAAGGATGTTGTATTGAAGTCTACTGTTTATTATAGTACAGAGGATAAAAGCAACACTTCTATACAGCAAAAATTAATCGGTATTACAACACCACAGGCGGTAAAGACACTTTCTGCTTTGGAAGGTGGGGAAATTACTTTTTTTACTGATGTAGATTCTGAAATTTTTTCTTCGGACGCACAGGTATGTGTGGTTTCAAAGGCGTATTGGGATAAAATTTCTTCTGAGAAGGAAGCAAATAAGAAACTTTCTTTGAGGGTTCAAATGTCGCTAGCAGAAACACAATCTCAAGATATCAATCTAGAAATTATTGGTACATATTCAACAAATTCAGAGGCAATTTACTGTCCGTGGAACTGTGTAGCAGCGCTTCAACAAGTGCTTGATGGGAAAGTTACAGCGGATAGTCTTAAGGCGACGGTTCGGAATAATCAGGAACTAGAGGAATTTCGGACACTTTTGGCTCGGCATTTTGCAGAGGTTGATCCATCAGGACATCAAGAAGAAATTGATTTTTCACCTGTATTTCGTTCTCATCCTTTTGCTATCACGGTTCATGATGAAACTTTGCGGGAAACTCTAAATGCGCTCAATCGAAACTTGCAGACATTATATCGTTTTCGACCGCTCTTTATAGGAATAGAATTTGCTATCTGTTTTTTATCTTGTTTCTTTTATATTCAATCTAGAAGACGAGAGTGGGCTATCGCACGTTCTCTTGGAACATTTCGCTATGAAGTTTTGATGATTATTTTTTTAGAAGTTCTGCTTCTTTGTTTCATGGGAATCGGGACAGGCAGTGCAGGGTGTGTTTACTTTTTATCATCAGCACTTCCTATTCCTATTCTGATCGGTATGTTTTTTTCTGCGATCATAGGAGCAGAAACTGCTGGAATATTGTCTATAGAAACAAAGAGGATGTACATTTGGAAGGGGGAAAGATAAGTTATGGTTACTCTATCAGTAGAAAATATTTCTTATAGTTATCGAACAAAATATCAAATTGTTCCTGCTTTAAAAGAAGTGAACTGTACGCTACAGTCTGGAAAGTTTTATGCATTGATTGGAAAAAGTGGGAGTGGAAAAACGACTTTTCTTTCTCTGATAGCTGGACTAGAACGTCCACAGAGTGGAGCGATTTTGGTGAATGGCAAGGATTTGAAAGAAATGAATGTGGATCAGTATCGGAGAACACAGGCATCTGTCATTTATCAAAATTTTAATCTTTTTCCTCTGATGACAGTACAAGAAAATGTCATGTATCCATTGATTTTAAATAAACAGACGAAAAAACAGGCTGCTCAGGAGGCAGAAGAGGTTTTAAAGCGAGTAGGGCTGGATTCTTCTTATTGGAAACGACTTCCTTCTATGCTTTCTGGGGGAGAGCAACAGAGAGTAGCGATTGCACGAGCTTTGGCGATTCATGCAGAACTGATTTTAGCAGATGAACCCACAGGCAATCTGGATACAGAAAATAGTAAACAGATTATAGGTTTACTTCATCAACTGGTACAAGAAGAAAGGTGCTGTGTGTTGGTTGTCACTCATGATATGGAAATCAAAAAGACAGCAGATGTAATTTACAATATGGATAGTGGGCGACTGTGGGAGGAAGGAGTATGAATGTTTACAAACAACTGATTCGACAACCTGTTAAGATGACAGTGATTCTTTTTTTACTGACAGCATCAAGCGCTTTTCTGAGTCTTAGTCTGGGTGTTTTTTTATCTGCGAGAGAAACTACTAAGGAAATTGAATCGCAGTTTTTGACCATTGTCTTGCCAACGAATGAAATAGAAACTGTTTCTATGGAAACAGGAAATGGTTTGACAGTAAATCTCGAACAAAGTGTGATCAGCCATGACTTCTGGCAGTTTCTTTCTCACTTAAATACAGAGGATTCTGTTGTAGAAGGAATCTATCGTCAAAACTATATCAGTGCGTGGAGTCCTTCCCTTCATACGGTGACAAGTGCAAAAGAAGATGGAAAATATTCTTGGTATCTCAATAAACCATATAACAGTGCCATATTTATAGTATCTATCGCAGAAATAGGTGATGTGGAATATATAGATGCTTTTGGAACTAAGAGTATAGACGTGAAAGCAAAAGCAGATTTGGAAGAAACGATACTTTTACATCCAAACTATACTCCCCGTAATAAATTAAATTTATCTATAACATTTCATTCAGAGGAGGAATATCTTGCCGCAGAACTAAAGGTTGGGAAAACTTATCTGATCTATACGGATTCCTATTCAGACTCGGAGCTAAATTTACGGACAAATTTAGCGGATACACTTCGATGTTCTATAGGAGAAATTAATTGGTCACATATTTCTTATGATCTGTCTGGGTATGATAAGAAAATAACGAAGGATATGGTAGCGGTATATTCAGATAAAGGGTATGGAGTTTCTTTGACACAAAATGACCTTGATTCTATTGATACTGCGCATATATTGATGAGAAATCGAGGTGGCAGTTATGATGTGGATGCTGATATTCCCGGAATTGATCGGATGCCTCAAGATATTCCAGCAACAGAACTTTTATACAATCCATTTCTTGTTCCCATTTCCAGAACAGCGGAAGAATTTTTTGCCTCTCCAGAAGGAGCAGATTGGTGTGAACTGAAAAAGCAGACTGAGATTCAATATCAATCTGTGCCTATTATTGGTACAGATTTTCTGGAAAGTATGTATCTATTTCACCAGCAAGAAGCTTATCTGATAGAAGGGAAAACTTTTAGTGAAGAAGACTATCAAAATGGAACAGAAGTTTGTATTATTTCAGAAACACTAGCGAAAGAAAGTGGGCTGGAAGTAGGAGATTCTATCGATCTGTCTTTCTATTGGGGTGCTTCTCCTTATGAAGAACTTGATTCAAGTACAACAATAGGTAATCTAATGGCACAGTCTTATTCTCAGAAAGTAGGTTTTCTTGGGGAAAGCAGAACCTATAAAATCGTTGGAATCTATCGGCAGTCTAATCTATGGGAGAAATCTAATTATAATGTGACACCAAATACCGTATTCGTTCCAAATAAATCTCTTACAGAAACATGTTATTCTGATCAAAGCGGTATTTTTTTGACGATTGTACTGAAAAATGGAAGTATGGAAACATTTCGGAATATGTTAACGGAACAAGGGTACAATCCCGATTATCTTTTTTATTTTGACAATGGATATACAGAAATCGCTGATACTCTAAAAGGATTATATACCAGTGCAATTCAGCTATTTATCGTAGCAAGTATCACATTTGTCGCATCTTTGTTAGTATATCTGTTCTTGTTTGTTCGTCAAGAACGAAAAACAGCAGGACTGATGTTATCTTTAGGAGCTGGAAAATCATCAGTTCAAAAATATATTTATGGAATTTCCATGCTGCCAGTTGTGATAGCGACTATATTAGGAGCAATAATAGGAATATTTTTCATGAATTTAACATTACAAAAGGTGTTTTCTTCTGTATCGGAAGTGCTGAGTACAGAATTCAGCAGTACATCAGCAGCAGGTCATATTGTCATAGAAAATACTCTGGTAATGTTGCCATATAGCTCTTTATGGGCAGTTCCAGTGGAGCTTTTGATATATTCTTGTATGATATTTATTAGTATTAAATTCATCATTAAGAAATCTCCATTAGAACTTTTAAAAAATTTATGACAAAATTTAGGAAATGATATTAATAAAACTATCCAAACATCATTATTCTGCTTTTCCATGTAAAAAACAGTTTAAACAAATTTTTTAGTCCACATTTCCATCAATCTTGAAATGTGGACTAAAAAATTATTTTACTTATCATTATAATGATTTTTAGAAGAAAGAATTATTATATTGTTTCCTTCCTTTTTATATAGTATATAGAAATCCCATTAAAAAACAAATTTTTAAAGAAAATGTTATAATGATGATATAAAATCATGATAAGTATGTACAGAAGATAATTCTTTATCACTTCCCTTTAATAAAATCTCTCCTTTTTGGAAGAAAATAATTTCATCAAAGCGTTCTAAATTGCTCATATTATGTGTTATCTCAATAATAGTTAAATTTAACTTTTCCTGATAACTTTGAATTTCTTTCCGTATTTTAGGGATTACGGAAACATCTAAAGCTGCAAAGGCTTCATCTAAAACAAGAATATCATTTTCTTCTAAATGATATAACCCCCTAGCTAAACTCACTCTTTGTAACAGCCCTGCTGATAATTCCTCCGTCTTTTTATTAAGTAATTCTATAATCTCTTGGTCTTGCAGACCTGTACTTTTTAATACCTCTATCACTTTTTTTTCATTTTTTTTACTTCCAACTAAAATATTATCGATTATATTATCAAAAAGAATACTAGATTTATCTTCTACATAAACTAATTTATTATGATTCTCACTACTCGGTGAAAATTGAATCTTCCCTTTAACGGGTTCATATAGATTTAATAATAACTTAATAAAAGTAGATTTTCCACTTCCATTTTCTCCTATAACTCCATAATATTTTCCATTTTCAAGTAATACATTAATATTTTTTAATACAAGTTCATTTTTATAGGAAAAGTCTACATTCTTAAATTCAACTTCTTCAAAATTCTTATTTTCCTTTCTTTTTGCTGATTCATTATTTTCATATATTTCATTCAGTCTTTCTAAGGATACCTTTGATTCTTTATATTGCATTAATACTCTACTATAACTAACAAATGGCACTGTAATTTTATTCAATAACTGCAAAAACATAGTTAATGTTCCAACCGTAATATTTTCAACTATAAATAAAACAGCACACATGATATATACAATAATAAAAGGAACACCCATAAAAAAATCTGTTATTCCAGAAAATAATGCGTTATACTTCGCCCTTTTTCGGTCTAAATCAAACTGATGGCCTGTACATTTTTCTAATGTTCCCTGCATATAGTCTTGTATCATATATGTTTTAATAATAGAGCTTCCTCTAAAAATTCTAGTTAATAATTTTAAAATCTCATCATGTTCTGATAAATATTGTTCATTAATTTTCTGAATAAACTTTCCAATATATTTTCCAACGAATATAATAAAAGGGAGTAAGAGTAAAACAATTAGAGCTAATAACCAATTCTGATAAAATAAATAAACAGACGCAATAAACATTTCAAATGGAATTTTAATAATAGAAATAACCGACCTTACAAGACTTGTTATAGCACCAATATCTTGTGTATAATTTGTGATAACTTTTCCTTCTCCTAACTCATTTATTTTCATAATAGGCAAGTCAATAACTTTAGAAACATATTTATTTCTTAAATCTCTTATGACACCACTTATAAAATAATCCGTTGACCAATTCATTAATATAATGCTCAGTGCTCCCCACAATGTTATGCCGAATCCAATCACTACAATATTTCTAACATCTACCTTTCCTGCAGCAATACTATCAAATACATACTTTGAATATCCCGCCATACCTAACGCAAAGAAACTATGAGAAATAATACCTAATAAAATTAAAAGAATACATATTTTTTTATTCTTTATAGAAGCATAAATTGTTTTCATAATTTCTCCTCTTTTTTGTCATTTTTTTCATTTAAAATATTATTTTATTCATTATAAATATTATTTTCTATTAATATCTTTATTATTTTCTGATTTTATCTGTTTATATAAATATAATATTATTAATAATTATTTTTATATGATATTTTGGCTTTAATTATATCATATATTTTGAAATATTTCTAAGATATTTTATAAATTTATTAGATAATATATTTTATTATTCTTTATAAATAATTGTTAATACATTTTAACTATGTTTTCGCACAGGCGAGCCTCTATTCCAACGAAGCCGCGCTCTCGCTCCGTTCCAGACGTAGTGGTACTAAATTCGTAGCCCTTTACAGGACTACTCATTAAGTACCAACGTCTTCCAAGGGGCTTCTTTTGGAATAGAGACTCGCCTGTGCTAGTTTATTGATTATTTATAAATAAAAGATTTGATATTCGTAAAGGGCAATTTCATAAACAAAACTTTTCTTTCTTACTGTTCATATAATTAATACACTTTATTGAAACAAAACAGATAAAAAATATTTTGTTTTCTATCTACATTTAACAATGATATGAATACCTATTTTATCTATAATTCAAAAAATGGAAAGTTTACTTGACATGAATGAAAAAACAAGTTATAATAAAAATGGAAAGTAAACTTTCCAAAGAAAGGAGGAAGATTTTGAAAAATCGATTAGAAGAATTAAGGAAAAGTAGAGGAATAAAGCAGGAAGATTTAGCCGCTGCTTTAGAAGTATCAAGGCAAACAATAGGTTCTTTAGAAAATGGCAGATACAATCCTTCTATTCTTTTAGCATTTAAGATTGCGCGATATTTTGAAATGCCTATTGAGGAAATTTTTATTTATGAGGAGAATATAGAATGAAAAAGAAAAATTTTAGTTATATTATCGTTATAATTGGTGTACTATTACTCGCTATTGGACTGTTTTTATTGAAAGCAGTTTCAAATCCACAAGGAATCATGCTTGCACTGCCATATGTTTGTATAGGTTTAGGATGTGGTACATTTGGACATGGATTGGGCGATATTGTAAATTATAGAGTCATAAAGAATAATCCACAACTTCAAAAGCAAATGGAGATAGACAAAAATGATGAGAGAAATATTACAATCTCTAATCAAGCAAAAGCAAAGGCATATGATATTATGATTTATGTTTTTGGTATACTAATGGTTTCTTTCGCCCTTATGAATGTAGATGTAACTGCAGTTCTTCTTCTTGTTTTTTCGTACTTGTTTGTTGTTGGATTTTTCATCTTTTATCTGAATAAGTATCATAAGGAAATGTAAAAGGACAAAGATAATAAAATAATAAATGCTCACCATGCTCATATATTTTCTGTCATATTGTCCGAAATGTAAGATATAAAACTAACTATATAAAACAATCAAATATATCCGTTATTCAAAAACTAGACATAAAAGGAAAGAGCTTATAGGATACCTCCTAAGTAGATAAGATAAATAACCAAAATTAGGAAATATTTTTATATCCAAATCTACTCATACGCCTGAATTTCGTGCTATAGTTGCATAAAAATATATAAATGGTGCAGGTTCTTATTATTTAGCGTGAGTTGATGAAAAATAAATATCCATAAGCTTATTTCTCTGATATAATTTAATCGTCAAACCAAAAACATCAAAGGAAGTCATGTGGAAATATATTTTTCTTCCGAACAAACAGATTACACTTATATAGCTATAAATTTATTGTTTTTTATTATTTTATGTTTGTTTCTTTTGAATATATTTTATAATATTATATATTGAAGTT
>CAJUHN010000099.1 GCA_910585935.1 uncultured Lachnospiraceae bacterium
GTCGGTACTTAATAAGCAAACCCGCAAGAAGCGGGATTTGCGAATTTAGTACCGCGTAGTCTTACACGGAGCGAAAGCGCGGCTTCGCTGGAATACTTCCTTGCCGCAGCGTCCCCTTTTCACTTTCGCAATTACCCACTTATAGAATATAGAAGTATTCTCCCTATTTTCTGAGATTAATCGCCTCTTCCAACGCCTTTACTACTGTCTTTAAAACTTTCACTCTGGCATAATACTTGGAATTTCCTTCTACTATCACCCATGGAGCATATGCGGTAGAAGTGCGAATGAGCATTTCATCTACTGCTTCTTCATACAAATCCCACTTCTCTCGATTGCGCCAATCTTCTTCTGTAATTTTCCACTGTTTTTCTGGATTGTCCATTCTTTCCTGAAACCTTCTCTTCTGTTCTTCCTTATCAATATGCATCCAGAATTTTAAAATAGCAGCTCCTGAATTTGCCAAATGTTCTTCCATTTCATTGATTTCCTGATATGCTCTCTTCCATTCCGCTTCTGTGCAAAATCCCTCAATCCTTTCCACCATCACTCTTCCATACCAAGTGCGGTCAAAAATAGAAATATGTCCTGCTTTTGGCATATTGTTCCAAAAACGCCATAAATAATGATGCATCTTTTCAATATCATTTGGAGATGCCGTAGGATATACCGCATACCCTCTAGGGTCTAAGGAACTTGTAAGCCTTTTAATCGCTCCTCCTTTTCCTGCTGCATCCCAGCCTTCAAACGCCAAAACTACTGGTATTCTCATGCGATAAATACTATTATGCAAAAGTTTCAAACGCTTCTGTAGTCGTTCTAATTCCTCTTTATAATCTTTCTGATCCAATGATTTCGTCAAATCCGCTTTAGAAAGAGCGCCCGCCTTAAAATAATTTTCTTCTGTTCTATCCTTTTGCACACTTTCCAAATTTTCTTTTATTTTCTCTTCTAATTCTGTGATATTTTTATGTCTTTCCAGCGCCTCTTCTAAGCGATTTACTACCGTAGTCATGATTTTTGCATAAGCATAATCCTTATCTGTGGCTTCAATAATCGTCCACGGCGCATTTTCCGTATCTGTATTCTTAAACATCTCCTCATTCATTTCCAGATATTCTTCATAATCTTCATTGCGCTTTAAATCATCTTTTGTCACTCTCCACGCTGTTTCTTTAGAATCCAACAAGCTATGAAAACGCTTTTTCTGCTCCTTCTTTGAAATATAAAGAAATAACTTAATAATAACCATTCCGTCATCTGTCAACTGTTTTTCAAAAAATTGAATATCAGAAAAAGCATTTGGAATCTCTTCTTCTTTCACCAACTTATCGAATCTATCTGACAACACTCTCCGATACCAACTTCTGTCAAAAATGGCAATTCTCCCTTTTTCTGGTGTCTTGATCCAAAATCTCCATAAAAAAGGATGCATTTTTTCCTCTTCTGTTTCTTTTCCAATAGAAAATACATGAAATCCTCTTGGATCTAACGCTTGAATCAGTTTATTAATCTGTGTTCCCTTCCCCGCAGCACCTAAACCTTCAAATACTATCATAACGGGAATTTTAGCTTGTTTACATTCCCTCTGCAAAGCAGAAAGCTTTTTACTCTGCTCTTCATAAATTTCTTTTGCCTTTTGGCTTTTCATAGATTTCGATAGATCTATTTTTTCTAACATATTTTTTCCCCTTTCCGAAACGTGATTTCATATATATTATGACATGTTTTCTAACTAATAGTTATACTTCTAAAACAAAAGACTTATGTATATTTATAGTTTTTCCAAAAATTTTCCTTTTATTTTATTTTTTCTAAACTATTATCATAAAATATTAGCCTCCTAACAGCGACTAATATATCCTCCACTGACTACTCTTCTACTTTCTATCATATCATGTTCCTATTCATGATACAACTCTTTTTGTCTAGAAATTTCACACCTTTTATTACTATACGATGCCTTTTTTATATTTTTACTAAAGGGTCGCATAAGGCAGGGTACTATTCCAACGAAGCCACGCTCTCGCTCCATTCCAAACGTAACGGACACTAAATTCTCGGCGCGTAACCGCACCGCTCATTAAGTGCCGACGTTTTCCAAGGGACTTCTTTTGGAATAGTACCCTACCTTATGCTAGTTTATCCGCTGTTCTAAAAACAGGAAATCTCTCGTATCTATAATAAATATCAAACATCTTTACTTTGCTTCATTATATTTTAATCTTCATTTCTAATTCTTTCTACCAAAGAAAATTTATTTTGTTTCTTTAAGCAGTAGAAAGTAATTAATATTGGTATGCCTATCATTCCTATGACATACAACAATATTGCAACGATTGGAAAACGATACTTTAAATAAGTTGCCGATTTTTGCATCCAGCTAATAAATCCAAATCCCGCCGCTGTACCTAAAGTTATGGTTATCAAAATATTTGGCAATGCAATGAAAAAGCTTTCTATTAATAACATATTTCGGACTTGCCGTTCTTCCATACCAATAGATTCTAACATGGATAGTTGTTTTTTCCTAGACACAATGCTACCACAAACAGTATTTATTAAATTAAAGATGCCAAACATTATTACAAAAATTGCTATACCATATATTTGCATCTCTAACTTTGCTATCTGTGTAGCGTCTTCCAATTTTTGCTCACGTAATGTCCTTAAAGATAAATCATCATAGTTACTTATCAATGCTTTTATTTGTTCTTCTACTTGAACACCATTTTCCTTATTATTGTCTACAGATATAGAAAAGGATTCTGCCGTGTTCATTTTTCCCCATAATTTTTTCATCGTTTCATCAGACATACAAAAAGTGGTACGATCTGGATATGATTTCGCCTTTTCTTTAGAAACAGCGGCTATTTCTAATTCTATGGTATGTTCCTCCCCATCAAAATAGCTGACTTTCAACTTTTCGCCGGGAGTAAATGTAATTCCATTTATGTTTTCACTAAAAGTACTATCTGTGATTAAAATTGCATCATTTTCCACCATGTACTCATAACTATTGTTCCCGTCCGCAGGAAGTTGGAAATACTCTATATCATCCTTAGAAAGAGGACAAAACGTTTGTGTAAATGTAGCACCTTGATAGGAAATCACCCCTGTTGTTGTTCTTTCAATATGAACATTTTTTACATGAGGAATATTTCGTATATCATCTTCAAGTTCATTTCCAAGATTTCCTTTTAGCTGAGAATCTGTAATACCATATGTTTTAGGAGAGCTATGAGGGTCATAGAAATATTCTATATAATATTCACTATCTATAAAAACTCCCTCTCTGGAAAATAACTCTTCATCCCATGATGTAATCCATGTTGATGCAATCATAAAAAAAATCCCACCAAGAGCAAGCGACATGGTTGCGAGCTCCAACTTTTTCCGATTATTTTTGCTTTCTATTTTTGCTAATGTATATGGGGTCAAAAATTTATGTTTTTTATCACTTATTTTTTCTTTTTTGTCTGTATCCATATTATTTTTGGACGCTTCTATCGGAGAAACCTTTGCAGCAATAGAAGCAGGTTTGCCTATGGAAAGCTGCACAATCAAAAATCCTAACATAGCAATAAACAGTGATACTATCCCATAATTTACAAAATTCCATCCATCGGGAAGACAAATATACGCAATCATGCCACCAAGCAATAGACCAATGGGAATAGCAATCATACTTAATAACAAACCTTCATGGTGTATCATCTTTTTCACTTGTTTTTCTGTCATACCAATAGTCAAAAATTGTCCAATCTGTTGTACTCGTGTAGTAACAGAAAAATAAAAAATACTGTAGATTACAATACTATTAGCAATAAAAAACAGTAAAGAAACAAAAAAAATCGTATATAGTCCTGCATTTCCCTGCTGAAGTGCTGTTTCAAGTCTACCATTTAGATTAACATTTTGGCGGACGATGCCATAATCCATAGCTATTTGATATGCAGCAGATGTATATGCAGAAAGTGAGCCGCCAATAACATCTTCTTTTAAACGAACAAGTGCCGTATAAGGCATATCTTTCATCAAAGAACTATTTTCTGCAAATTCTTTGGAAACTCTGATAGGATATGTCACTGTTGAATGTTTTTCATCTGTATATCCTATTATAATAAACTCCTCAGATATATTATCTACATCTAATGAAATAGAATCCCCTAGCTTGCACTCTCTGCCTAACGCTTTCATAAAAGCTTTATCTACTACAATTTCATTGTACTTCTTTGGCAGAGCACCATCAGCAATTACATATGTTCTTATTTTTTCTCCATAACTTTCTAAATAACTAAAACTACATTTTAGATTGCTAATCTGAAAATTCCTTTCAACATGTTTATAAGGAACACAAAGCTCTACTTTTGCATCAGATGTTATATTTTCAATTTGTTTATCCGTAACATCTATATACATAATATGTTGCATATTATCAAGTATCTGATTTTCTGCCATTTGTTGCCCAAGTATAAAGAGAACAAGAGTGGATATAAGGGCAGTAACAAATAAAATAGATAACAGAGAGATAAAGCTTGATGATTTCTTTGCCAACAAATTATTTTTTGCAATGCGATAAAGAATTTTATTGTTATTATTTTTATCTAATTTCATAATTACCACCTGCTTTCCACAATTCTACCATCTTCAATACGAATGGCACGGTCAACCGATTGAGCAATTTCATCATTATGGGTAATCATTACAATAGTCTGATGAAAATTCTTATTTGTCGTTTGAAGCAAACCAATGACTTCTTGGCTCGTATGGCTATCTAAATTTCCTGTTGGTTCATCTGCAAGAATAATTGCAGGTTTTGCAACCAACGCCCTTGCAATCGCAACCCTCTGTTGTTGTCCACCAGATAGCTGATTGGGCTTTCTATTTAATTTATCTTCTAATCCTAATATTTGTACAACTGTTTTAAAATACTCATTATCAACTTTTCTTCCGTCTAATTCTACAGGAAGAACAATGTTATCATATACTGTTAAATTAGGGATAAGATTATAATTTTGAAAAATAAATCCTATTTTTCTTCTTCGGAAAATAGCAAGTTCGTTTTTTTCCATACCACTTAATTCTTGCCCGTCCACAATAATGCTGCCACTTGTAGGTGTATCTAGTCCTCCAAGTATATGAAGCAGCGTACTTTTACCAGAGCCAGAAGTACCAACAATAGCAGTAAAACTTCCTTCTTCTACTTCAATCGTGATTCCATCAAGAGCCTTTACTAAAACAGGTTCTTTTCCATAGTACTTTATTAGATTATTTGTGCTTAAAATATTCATTTCCATTATTCCTTTCAGCTTGATACTTTATATTATAAACTTGAATTTTATCAATCCTGTTTCAATATTAAAGTTAAAAGTATCAAAACCGAAACAATTCTCTTCTAAACCCGATTAGGAAGACAAATGGAAAAACAACTGCCTTTTCCGACAGTAGAATGTACAGAAATATATCCCTTTTGCAGAGCTATGATATTTCTTGCGAGATACAATCCCAATCCCAGTCCTTCCACTTTCGATACACTTTTTTCTCTATAAAATCTTTTGAATATATCATTGATATGTGCGGCTTCAATACCCTTTCCCGTATCTTTTACTTTGATTTCGGTATACATCTCCCCTACATTGACAGAAATGTTTATTTTCCCATTTTCAGATGTATATTTCACTGCATTATCCAAAACATTCTCAATAGCTTCCGCTGTCCATTTCATATCGTGATAAACTTGAATAGAAGAACGACATTCCACACAAATCTCAATATGTTTTTGCTCTGCTTTATGAATAACATTATTTACTGCAATCGCCAATGTTTCAATGATTTTGCTATTTGATGGCTCAAGAATTATCATCTCTGTTTCAAGCCTTGACGCTTTTACTAATGCATCCAATAAAAATTCTACTTTCATTAACTGTTGTTTCATAATATCCATAAATTGCTTTGACTGTTCTGTATGAACATCTGTATCCGTAAACATTTCACCATACATTTTTATATTAGATATAGGGGTTTTTATTTGATGTGTGATTTCGGAAATCATTTCTTGTAATTCCTTTTTCTCTTTTTTGCTTTCAGCGATTTGAAACGCAATAACTTTTTTCATTTTTTCTAATTCCATTACAACCTTAGATGTAATCGTTTCTTTATTCCATATTTTCTGAACCGAATTACCATGCATAATATTTTCTGAATAATGGCATATTTGTGAAGATAAAACAACAAATTGCTCCCGAAAATAGAAATAACTCCCCAAGTTCATAAAACATAAAGCCATAAAGATTCCAACTAATAAAATTTGTACTGTTATATCCGTAATATTGCAATAAACAATAAATCCCCCACAAGCAATAAAAAAAATATTACCACAAATTAGTATGTATTTCATAATTTTCATTCTTTTTCTCCAATCCATTTATAACCTAATCCATATATTGTTTTTATATATTCGTGCCCTTCATCCATAATCTTATTTCTTAATCTACTGACATTAAGTGATAAAGTATGTTCATTTACATAATTTTCTTTCACATCCCATATCCTTTCAAGCAACATTTCTTTGGTCAATATTTGTCCCTTACTCTTACAAAAAACCTCTAAAAGTTCAAATTCTGTTGGAGTAAGTGAAATTATCTGCTCTTTACTTTTTACCAAACGATTTTCAAGGTCAATCGTCAGATTTCCATAAATATAGATTTCAGATTTTTTTACACTATAACATCTTCTTAATACTGCTTGTATTTTTTCCATAACCACCTTAATGCTAAATGGTTTTATGATATAATCATCTGCGCCAATTTGTAACCCCTTAATTATTTCTTCTTCCAGATTATGTGCCGTTAAAAAAATAAACGGAACATGATAGTGCGATACAATATCTCTTGCAAAATCAAACCCACTACCATCTGGTAAGTTCACATCTAATAAAATTAAATCAAATGTTTCTTTTCTAAGACTATTTTTAGCTTCTTCCATGCTATATGCAGAAAATGGTATCATGTCAAATTTTTGAATGTTATAGCACAATCCAGAATTTAATATCTCATCATCTTCAATTACTAAAATTTTCTTTTCCATTTCATTTTCCTCTTTCTTTTTTTGACCATCAGCAAACTTTTTTTATATTACTCTGGCATAATATCTAATAATTGTTTTTGTATACTATCAAGATATAATTGTAACTGAATGTTTTTTCGTTAATTAGACATTTACTTTCTCCTCACCTTCACTATATATAGTATAGTTTTAGTTTATCTGAAAGTAAACATATATAATAGTTATTGTTCCTTTTACTGGAAAATCAAAAGGTTCGCTATGGCAAGGAAGTATTCCAACGAATCCGCGCTTTCGCTCCGTTCCAGACGTAATGGTACTAAATTCGCAGCTCCTAATGGAACTGCTCATTAAGTACCAACGTCTTCCAAGGGGCTTCTTTTGGAATACTTCCTTGCCTCCGCTAGTTAATTGGCTCTTCTACTTTTTGAAAAGTAAACATTACGATAAACTATGAAAACCTAAGTGAGAAGATATGTAGAAAGAATATTTTAGAGTTTCGCAATTACTTAAATATTACTATTTATAAAAAGGAGAGAGTAATTCCTCTGTAGAAATCGTGGTTTTCGCGCTCAAATTACGATAAAAAAAGCCCTGTCATTGACAGAACCTTTCTATAATTTGACTTGTTCACTTATTTCTCTCCCTAAAAATAATTTTATAAGCTTATCCTAATATTAAAACTTCACGTTCATAGAAAAGCCGATAAACTAGCTTGAGGCGAGGAACTATTCCAAAAGAAACCCCTTGGAAGACGTCGGTACTTAATGAGCAAACCCATAAGGGTTCGCGAATTTAGTATCCGCTACGTCTGGAACGGAGCGAAAGCGCGGTTTCGTTGGAATAGTTCCTCGCCTCAAGCGACCCCCACCGCCCCTTCTACCCCTCCTTCTATGATACAGCAAACTGGCTATTATACAACTGTGCATAAAACCCTTTTTCCTCTAAAAGGCTTTCATGCGTTCCCTTTTCAATAATCTTTCCATCTTTCATCACCAAAATCATATCTGCTTCTTTTATCGTAGATAATCTATGTGCTACAATAAAACTCGTTCTTCCATTCATCATTTTTACAAATGCCCTTTGTATCTTAATCTCTGTTCTAGTATCAATAGAAGAAGTCGCCTCATCTAATATTAACATTGGAGGCAAACAGAGCATCACTCTTGCAATACATAAAAGCTGTTTTTGACCTTGAGAAAGATTTCCCCCATCTTCTGAAATAATAGTATCATATCCATTCGACATTCTCTCAATAAAACTATGTGCATGTGCTTGTTTCGCCGCCTGTATGATTTCTTCCTTAGTCGCATCTGGTTTTCCATAAGAAATATTCTCCCATATCGTTCCAGAACGCAGCCATGTTTCTTGTAACACCATACCATAATTCTTTCGGAGACTTTTTCTTGTAATATCCCGAATATCTATATTTTCCACTTGAATACTGCCTTCATTCACGTCATAAAAACGCATTAAAAGATTAATCAATGTACTCTTTCCACATCCAGTAGGTCCTACAATCGCTACCCTCTGCCCCGGCTGTACGTTCAAATTCAAATTTTCTATCAGAGAAACTTCTGGATTATAGGAAAAAGCTACTCCTTTTAAATTCACTTGTCCTTTCACTTTCATAAGTTCTTTCGCTTCTTCTTTATCCGGAACTTGCGGTTCTTCATCAATTAGCTCAAAAACACGGGCAGCAGATGCCAAAGCATTTTGTAGTTCTGTGATCACACCTGATATTTCATTAAATGGCTTTGTATACTGATTCGCATAGCTTAAAAAACTGGATAACTGCCCTACACTTATTAATCCATGAATCCCTGCAATCGCTCCTGTAATTCCTACGAGAGCATAGACTAAGCTGTTTACAAATCGTGTCGCTGGATTGGTAATAGAGGAGAAGAAAATCGCTTTCAAACTGCATTTTTGTAAACGTCCATTAATTTCTTCAAATTGTTCTACTACTTCTTTTTCCTGTCCAAATGCTTTTACAATTTTCTGATTCCCTAACATCTCATTGATAAGAGAAGTCATATCCCCTTTGGTTTCTGACTGCGCTTTAAACATATGATATGTTTTTTTCGCAATATAATTTGCCACAAACAAAGAAAGTGGTGTTATGAGTACTACCACAATTGTGATATAGATATTTAAAGACAGCATAAATAATAATGTTCCTAATATTGTGATAACACCAGTAAATAACTGTGTGAATCCCATCAAAAGCCCTTCTGAAAATTGATCCACATCTGCTATCACTCTGCTGATAATATCTCCATGTTGATGACTATCTATATATTTTAATGGCAAAATCTGAAGCTGTCGAAATGCCCTAGTCCGAATATCTTTTACTACCTTATAAGTAACACGATTATTAATAATATTCATAATCCACTGCGAAACAGCAGTTAATATTACGATAATCCCTATTTTCATCAAAATTTTACTGATAGTGATAAAATCCACCTGTCCAGGAGCTAAAATATAATCAATCGCTCTTCCCACTAAAATAGGAGCATATAGAGTGAGCGCAACTGTGATTGCTGCAAATAAAACAGAAAATATGACGCTCCATTTATATTCTGAAATATAAGATAAAATTCGCTTTAATGTAGATTTATGTTTTCTCATATTTTTCCTCATTTCTATCCACTCAAAAAATTTTAATTTTGTACTTCTTTTTCTGAAAGCTGGGAAAGGCAGATCTCTTTATATACTTCACAGCTTTCTAAGAGTTCTTTATGCTTTCCTGCTCCTACCAGCCTGCCATCATCTAAAACTAAAATTTTATCCGCATTTTTTATTGTTGTAGCGCGCTGTGAAACAATAAACACTGTCATATCCTTTGTATTTTCTTTTATCGCTTTACGAAGCTTTGCATCTGTAGCAAAATCAAGAGCAGAAGCGCTGTCATCCATAATTAATATCTCTGGTTTTCTCACTAAAGCTCTCGCTATTGTGAATCGTTGTTTCTGTCCTCCAGACAAATTTTTTCCTTCCTGTTGAATCAGAAAATCTAATCCTTCTTTCTTTTGTTTTATAATCTCTTCTCCCTGTGCTGTTTTTAAAGCCTGATAGATTTCTTCATCGCTCGCTTCTTTCTTTCCCCATCTCATATTTTCTCTCACAGTTCCTTTAAATAAAACTGCCTTTTGTGGTATCACCCCAATCTTATCTCTCAGATCAGAAAAAGAATACTCTTTTATATTCACTCCATTTATTAAAATTTTTCCTTTTGTAACATCATAAAAACGAGGAATTAAATTCACTAAGGTAGACTTTCCAGAACCTGTTCCACCGATAATTCCTATCGTTTCTCCCTTTTTCGCTTCAAAGCTGATCCCAGACAAAGCAGGCTGTTTCGCTCCTTCATAAGTAAAATCTACATTTTCCCATACCACTCTAACGGTATCTTCTTTCTGTGTTATCACTTGTCCTGTCTTTTCAATCATACTGGTCTTTTTTTCTAAAACGGTGTTCACCCGGTTAGCACAAGCTAAAGATTTAGAAATTGTGATAATCAGATTCGCCAACTTAATTAATTCCACTAAGATCTGCGACATATAGTTGACTAACGCCACTACTCCTCCCTGCGTGATAACTCCTGAATCTACCTGTTTTCCACCTATCCATACAAGTGCAATAATCGCAAAGTTAATAATAATATACGTGAGTGGATTTAAAGCTGCTGAAATCTTTCCGACAAAGACTTGGAACTTTACCAATAAATCACTCGATTCATCAAAATTTTTTATCTCATCTTTCTGCCGATTAAAAGCCCGAATCACTCGAACTCCTGTTAAATTTTCCCTTGTCGCCAATAATATCTTATCTAACTGTTTTTGTACCTTTTTATAAAGAGGCATACTGATCAACATCACTCCAAATACTACAATAGATAAGAGCGGTATTGCGATCACAAAAATAAACGCGGCCTTTGCATCAATCGTAAATGCCATTACCATAGCTCCGAAAACAATAAAAGGAGAGCGCAAAAATAGCCTCAAAACTAAGTTAACCCCTGACTGTACCTGATTGATATCACTTGTCATCCTCGTAATAAGAGTTGCTGTTCCCATAGTATCAAGTTCGGTATAAGAAAACTGATTGATATGTCTAAATAATTCATTTCTAAGAGAAGTTCCAAACCCCACAGCCGCCTTCGCTGCAAAATACTGCGCTGTTAAAGAACAAGAAAGCCCTATAATCCCCAATAAAATCAAGATTCCCCCCATTTTTATGATATATCCAACATCTTGATTTCTTATTCCAATATCAATAATCTTAGCCATCACCAATGGCACAAACAATTCAAAACTTGCCTCTAACAACTTAAATAAAGGACCTAATACACTTTCTTTTTTATAGTCTTTTAAATATCTCAGTAAATTCCGCATCTAGCAATCCTCCGCATAATTCTTTATCCTAAACACATTTTTTGCTATATGAGGTCACTCATTTATAACATTATAACCACTCTACAGCACAAGACTATTCACTATAAAAAAACACCTTCCTAGGCAACCTATAACAACAAACTATCACTATAACCACTTCATATTTTATAATAATGTTACAGTTCAGTCTATTTGAGCATCAAAGGGTCGCTCCGGTAAGGAAGTATTCCAGCGAAGCCGCGCTCTCGCTCCGTTCCAGACGTAGTGGTACTAAATTCGCAAATCCCGCTTCTTGCGGGTTTGCTCATTAAGTACCAACGTCTTCCAAGGGGCTTCTTTTGGAATACTTCCTTGCCTCCGCTAGTCTGTTGACTATTCTAATCTGTGAAAAACGAATTTCACAATAACAAATAAAATATCTGAAATGTTACCTAATAATTCTATTTTCTATACTATAAATGAACAAATTTAAAATTTTGCACAAATTCTTCCCCGTCATATAACGACAAGTTTGAAGTTTTATCTTTGTTCTATCCGCAAATGACATACAAAACACAGAATATTTTGTGCAATTTTCTGGATTTATTCAATTATAGTTCCATACACCATTCCAAAAAAAATAATAATTTCAATAAAACATCACATCTATAAAACATTCCATATTTTAAATATGCCAGCAAACTAGCGTAAGGCAAGGGACTATTCCAAAAGAAGCCCCTTGGAAGACGTCGGCACTTAATGAGCAGTTTCGCAAGAAGCGAAACGGCGAATTTAGTACCGCTACGTCTGGAACGGAGCGAAAGCGCGGCTTTGTTGGAAT
>CAJUHN010000100.1 GCA_910585935.1 uncultured Lachnospiraceae bacterium
TATTTTGGGCTTTGGAAGGCTCACATCATTATTCACCATATGATCCATTAAAAGATGATTTATGTAATATGACATTGGGAGATTTTTTGGATTTAGGAGTTAATAAATATGATGATGGAAGAATTTATTATTCAACTTTTAAATTTATAAGTTCTTATGATGGAAATGATGAGTCTTATTTGGCAGATAATTGTTATGGAGATGATGAAGGAAAATTTCAAATAAAGAAATATATTAAGGTAGAAAAAGATAGATGGACTTATGGGTATAGAGTTGGTTATGATACAAAAGTTTTAGAACCTATGGAATTAAATAAAATGTATGAAATTATGAACCCTAAGTATATTCAAAAATATTTGGCGAATGGAAGAAAATATGAGAAGGAGTACAGAATATGAGTAAAAACGATGAGAGAGTTTTACAGCTAAAAGAAATTATTGATAAGAAGAAATTGGAGTTAAAAGGTACTAAAAAGTTTACACCTCTAACCAATTGCGTTCTCGATTTAGAAGGTCAGAAATATAACCTAAATGTGTTACAGCTTAATGATTTACAGCTGTTACTCGTGAGACTAAATATGTACTTAATGTCTGCTAAGGATTTGAAGATAAACTTAGAAATTTCAGGATATAGCATCGCAGAATGGATTACGGACATTAAATGTAAAATTGAGATTTTTGAGTATAAGAAAAAAGAAGCTGAGTTAAAGACATTAGAAGTCAAGTTGGACAAGATGTTATCTGATGAAAAGAAGACAGAATTAGAGTTAGATGAGATAGCTGCTCTGCTGAATTAGTCTTGAAATTTTGCTTTTATCGGTTGAGGAGAAGGACATGGAGAGAGAATTAGAAAGTATATTGAAACAGATGACAAATCAGCCAATACAGGTTCTTAAAAAACCAGAAATTTATTACATAGTGAGTATAAAAGAAAGGTATATTTGTGAACTACATTTAACCACAATTACAAAAGAATTTTGTGGAAGAATAGAAAATCAAACAAGTACAAGCATTTATTTTAGACTTAATGGAAGTGATGCTTTGGTAATAATTCCTCATAGCTGGATTGAGTGGATGGCACCAGCAAAGAAACTATGGCAAGAAATATAAAAAATAAATCAAAAAGGAGAAAGAAATTTATGAACAAGAAAACAAATTGGAAGTTACCGTTAATCATTGTGGCAGGTGTTATTGCTATTATCCTACTTTGTGTATTTGGTGTACAGAGTTCCCAGAACAGGGCGTTTGCTTTGGAGGAACAGGTAAACACAGCACAGTCGGATATCAAAGTTCAGGAGAAACGAAGAGTAGATTTGGTGTATAACCTTGCAGATTGTGTTAAACAGTATGACAAGCATGAGTCCGAAACCCTTACAGCAATTGCAGAGGGACGTGGATCAGCAGGCGATATTGAAAATGTTACAACAGCGATTACAGTAGTTTCAGAAGCATATCCTGAGTTGAAGTCAAATGAAAATTATAAGCAGCTTATGAATGAACTGGCGATGACTGAAAATCTGATTGCTGAATATAGAAGCAATTATAATAAACAGGTTAAAGAATATAACAGATATGTTCGCAAGTTTCCAACAAGAATGTTTTTGAATATGCTTGGATATGAAGTGCAGGATTATACATATTTGGATTATGGCGCACCTGAAACAGCACCTCAGAATTTGTTTGGAGAATAAATATGAGTAGATACAGTTATAGAAAACGTGGGTTTGATTTCGGTGATTTTGAAATTACCAAAAGAGAAATTTTAGCAAGTATTTCTATTACAGCTGTGATGTTATTGATTGGTGTTCTGATTTCTAGCAAGATTTCAGAGCATCAGCTAGACGCAAATGAAGTTTATAACAAGGCAGTTAAAATAGATAATACAGATCTGTTTCAATATGGTATGGACACCAATGTAGGTAATGCTTTTGTATATGGCGATTTAGTGGCAGTTGATACAGTTACTTATCCTGAAATTGGTGGAGAGTATATGTATGTTGAAAAAGTAAAAGAGAAATATACAAAACATACTCGCACCATTACATATAAAGACAGTAATGGTAAGGCGCATACTAAAAAAGAAACATATTGGACATGGGATAGAGTGGATAGTGAAGATAAGAAATGTCAAGAAATTTCTTTTTGTGGGGATTACTTTTAATAGTAATAAGATTGATTTGCCAAGCACAGATTACATAGACACTATTAAAGAATCAAGTCATATCAGATATAAATATTATGGTGTAGGATCAAATTATACAGGAACAATTTTTACGGATTTAAGAGATAAGACTATTCCAGATGATACGAAGTTTTATAAGGATAAAAATATAGAAAAAACAGTTAAGCAGTTAGAATCTGGTGGTGTGGTAATTATATTCTGGATATTTTGGATTCTGTTGACTGGTGGTTGTGTATTTGGATTTTATTACGCAGAAAATAAGTGGTTAGAATAGAACTTAAAACCAGAGTTTTAAGGGAGAATTGAGGTGATAGATTATTAAATTACACGAAGGAATGAAAATTAGATGTGGTGTATTTACAACAGATCATAATTTTGCAAAGTTTCATATTGATACGTTGAAAGATAATCACGGAGGTAAAGTTGTAAAGTATGTCTATTCTACAAATGATATAAGTTGTTATATGGATGATGGGACTAATTATATATGGTTACGTCCGAATTTACACAATAAGGGATACAGATGTTCTCAGGCAGTAATAGATATTTCGACATGTAATTTTAAAGAAATAGAGGATGTGATACTTCCCATTTGTTTATATGCAGATAGAGAAGATTTTACAATAGTCAGAAGTAAAGAAGAGGATATGAATCTCTTTGAGTTGATTAAAACATTAGAGAAGATAGCGATTTTAAAAGGGGATATCCCAGTATTTTATAATGATTATGATTCGTGTCCTAATTATTCGTTTGGGCTTAATATTGAAAAGGGTGGATTGAATTTATGTTAAGTAGTGAGGTGATATAAGTGTTGTTTTGGCTTCAAAAAGAATTGAATAATAAAATTGATATTGACACTATCATTCTTCAGGAAGAACTTGATAAGCAAAAATTTAACCATTTGTATGACATCGGAACTATGAAAGATTATGAGTGTATTTTGAATACAGATATGATTGAGAAAGAAAACTTAGATAAAGTAATTCCCGTTGGTAGTCTTGATTTTGTACAGATGATTCTTTCGAGAATACATAATGTCAATCGTATGAACCCAATAGAGGTTCCAAATGTTCTTAGAGAAGATAGATTCTTGAAACGTAAATATTCCATTGTGCCTAAAAATAAACTTCCAAAAGAAGGATATTATTTCACAAAATATGTTTCAAAACTGAAAGTGTTTAGTCATACAGGATTGATAGAGACTCTGCAATATACAGATGATGGTAAAGAGTCATTTTTAAAAGATGGTTTATATCAGGTGTCAGAAGTGGTGGATATTTTATCTGAATATCGCTGCTTCGTTCAGAATGATAGATTGATTGCTATAAATTATTATGATGGAGATTGTACTGTATTTCCAGATATTGCAGAAGTAAAAGCTATGATTGGGAATTATATAAGAGATCAGGATAGACCAAAGGCATATACAATGGATATTGCTGTAATCCATGATAGAGGTACTGCGATTTTAGAAGTGCATCCATGGGTAAGTGTTGGATTATATGGATATATGTTTGGTAGTTCTCTTCCATATTGTTACAGGGACGGATTTGAATATTATATCAATTCCAATAAAGAAATAAGCGAATGGAGCAATTTCTGATGGATAATGAATATACCAGAAAAGAAAAAGTATGTCCTTTAATCGGTAATTACTGTAATGAAGAACATAAAGATTGTGATAGGTGTATAGCTGAGGAGGATGCCTGGCAGCGTTTACAATGCTACATAGATTGCCACAATTATGATTGGACATTTGACAGTATTAAACATGATTATCAGAAGTATTATCTAAATGGCAGCTATTGTAGTCATACACTTATGGATATTATAAAGAATAATGAAAATGATTGTGAAATGTTGTTTGGATTGGAGAAGTAAAATATGTCAAATAAAAAAGAAATTCCAATTATTTATTTAGGAAATGGAGATATTGCTATAACACAAACAGTTGATCCAGAGCTTAATAAAGTCAGTCTCATGTTTTCTCAATTAGATACAGTTGGAAGATTAGGAGAAAAAATAGAAAATGATGTTGGCGTGCCTATTGGAGAAATTGTTTTTGACAATGTTGATGGGTTAGAAAATTTGATAAGTATTCTTAAAATTTTAAAGAAAAGAGTATATAGAGATAATCATTTCTATAAGAAAATGTTGCCTTGAAAGGTTAAATTCATGGCATAAAAGGAGAGAATATGAAAGAAAGATATGTATTTATATTTGATTATAATGGTGGCTGGATGATTCTTTTGTATGAAGACGGAATTAATATGAAATATTTCAATTCAGCAGAAAATGGATGGGATAATTCATTAGATTATGTGAATCAATTTATTGAAAACGGTGGAAAGAAATATTATTACATGTTCCCATCATATGATCTCGTCAAAGATATTGATGTATTTAAACTTGAGAATCGTCCAATTGAATCTTTAGAAAATTATTTATTGAAATAATTGATAAAATCTTGGTTTCATTTCATTTAGTGTGGAGGTGCATAAATTGGATGATATAGCTAAGCAAATTTTAGCAGATAATATTTTTGTTAAAACTATATACGGTAGATGTAGTGAAGAGAATCCTCAATATGAACTAATAAAAGATTACAATATTCCAATACCAAAGCTTAAAAATGATTGTAAAAATATTTTTGATTCTAATGAGGTCTTAAATGTGGTAAATAGACTTAAAGAAATAGAAAACAAAATTGACTGGAAAAGGGATAATAATGAAAATTATAACATACAAGCCATTAGGTTTTTATCTTTGATAGAAGCAATAGCTGGTAAAAGATATTCTTCAAAATTATCATATTTAATTTGGAGGTGAAAACAGTATCAAAAAATTAGTAGACCATATAAAAGGATCAGAACATTACATAAAAGAATTTGCAACATGGGAAGCGTCTGAGCAGATTATAGATGGCAACAAAGCATTTTGGATGTTAAGAAAGCCAGGAAGCCAATATCGGAAAGTTTGTCTTTATCGTGATGGTTGCAATATGTTTGTATATGGAGATTATGGACAATTCACATTCGACAGCATGACTTGGACAGGCAGTGTTTATAATCTGGAATATGATAACATCGGATATCAGATGGAGAAGTTAAACCATGAGAGCAAAGAATCTTTAAGGGTATTCGATGATGACAAGTGTATTAATGATATATTTGAATGGCTGAAAGAGCAGCTTGAAAGTTATTATTCCTTAGAAGAAGAGGAAATAGAAAAAGTATTAAAATTCTTTAATTCTGATACGTGGGATAATGTTGATGAAATAGAAATCGAAGAGTTTTGTGATAAAAATGATTTATCGGAGATAGAAGATATTATTGATTTCACAAGAGAGTGTTGCAGAAATGCAGAAGAATATGAGTGGATACCATTTTTAAGAAGTAACTATAATCGACTGTATGATTTTGGAGATGAAGCTTGTGAAAGTTGGTTGTGGAATGCCGGCAAGTGTATTCATCAGAGGTATTTTATTTGTATGTATGCCCTGCAGGTTTGTGGTGAAAAATTGATAGAACAGAAGGAGAACACATAAGTGATACTATCAGAACTTAAAAAGCAAATAGATTTCCTTTGTGAAACAGGTCATGGTGATAATCCAGTTCTGGTAACACTATCAGAATCTTCAGTTGGCTCCAGGGCTGCCACTGGCATAACGGGAATCCATTCAGGTTTTGATTGGGAGCGTGGACAGATAAGGATATCTACTGATAAGAAAATTATCTCTTATGAAAAAGATAGAGATAATGCTATTGAGCCAAGAAGAGAAGATTATGATATTGGAACAAGAGTACGTCATTTATTGCTCTGTCCTAAATGTGAAAACCATCTAAGAAAAGATGATAATTATTGCGGTAATTGTGGACAGAGAATTAGAAGAGAGAGGTGGTAAATTATTTGCAAGGTTAAAGACATATTTATGACAATTGAATTAAAAGCAAAAATAGAAGAAGAACTAAAAGCGATTAATAATAAACTGAAGTCACAGGCGGATAGTATAGATATATCTGAATTAAGTGATCACACCTATGAGGAATGCAAAAATCTGTATAAGCAGATTCAATATTATATTGACGATAAAAATTTGCTGAATGAACTGTCCGCTGTTGTTGAGAAGAAAAAGACTGAAAAATATCCAGAATTATTGAAACCTACATATTATTCAGAAATTGATTCATTAGACATTTCTGATTCAGAGAAGATTAGATTAGATAAAGCTGTACGATGGAATGTTAGAAGTTATTTGAATGAAAACAATATTAAGAAAATGACACACCCATTATCTGTTGACGATTTGGAAATGCTAAAAAGTATTGGTATTGTTGAGAAGAAATATAATTTCAGATGTAAAAGTTGTGGAAGTTCATGCGATATAATTTCCGAAAGTAATTTAGAAAAGTATAAAAGATTTTGGGACCTTATTGAACTTGAGAAACAGAAGAAAATCACGAGTGAGCAATTAGATGAATTGGATCAGTTAGATAAAGATGGATTTTATGAAATCTATTTGTGCTGTATGGATGAAGATGAATGTGATGAAGTTGAAATCACAAATGAAAAAGAATTGTTGGATTACATGAGAAATGTAGAAGTAGTTTATAAGGTGGTAAAGAGTCCAGATCTAACATATGAGAAATTATAGAAAAGGAGAATAAAGAAGTATGCCAAATGAATTAAGAGACACAATTGAAATGATGAACAGTGAGTATTATAAGGAGCGATTCAAAGCAGAATATTATCAACTAGTGATTCGCTATCAGAAATTGAAATCTATGCTTGACAAGTGGGACAATAATCAGATTGAATTTACGCCAACTTGTCCACGAAGTACCTATAATATGCAGATTACAGCTATGACAGATTATATTGCTGTTCTGGAAGCGAGAGCAGTTATGGAGGGCGTGGAACTGTAGAATAGTATTTATGTGGTGGAGGAATAGACATCCATATAAGCGGATGGTAAAAAGAAACTGATGGAGTGCTACTTCACGATCTGAAGCGAGCGAGACATCAGCCGATGATTGAGCGTTTCTTAATAGTAGACTCTAGCTGCGTCCAGCGAGGGGCGGTGGTGGTTCAAATCCACAACTATCTTATAGCGCAAAAGATAGGATGGCGTGACGGTAAGTACCGACCATGTAGCGTGCAAATCGCTACCAACATATGCTCTTTTGGTTCATGAGGCAACCGAGTGATTAAATGAATGAAATTTAAGCAATAGATAGTTCAGACTGGCTCCAAGGAGTTAAGTGGTTATAGCCCATTCAGCCAAAATTAAATTCAGCAATTAAGCAGTGGGTTGGGCTGAATCTCCAAACAGATAATTCTGTGAATGAAGTAACTACTGCCTTTGAAAGCACGATTTCGAAGGCATACAAAACAAAGAAAGGAAGAAAAATTATGAAGAAAGTATTAGTAGTGGTAGACATGCAGAATGATTTTGTTGATGGAGCTTTAGGAACAAAAGAAGCAGTTGGTATTGTAGAGAATGTAGTAAATAAGATTAAGAATTTTGATGGTAAGATTTTTGCTACACTTGATACACACCAGAGTAATTACATGGAAACATCCGAAGGTAAGAAACTTCCCGTTCCTCATTGTATCAGGATGACAAGTGGATGGTTACTTAATGAAGATATTATGAAAGCATTAGATGGTAAAGATTATAAGACCATTGAAAAGAGAACCTTTGGATCAACAAAGTTAGTAAATGAAATTCGCAGGATTAATGGTAATGATGATATTGAAATTGAACTTATTGGATTATGTACAGATATTTGTGTGGTTTCAAATGCATTGTTACTGAAAGCATATTTCCCAGAAGCGAAAATAACAGTAGATGCAAGTTGCTGCGCTGGTGTTACGCCTGAGAGTCATAAGGCAGCATTGGATACAATGAAAATGTGCCAGATTGATGTGATTGGAGAGTAAATGGACAAATATCTTAGTATTATCACTAACTTTGGATGTCACTATAAATGTCCTTATTGCATAGTCAAAGAGAATAATTTACAAATTCCGAAAACGACACTTAAAGGATTAAGAGAATTGGATAAAACATATAAGGAATGTGGATGTAATATTATTTCTATTTCAGGTGGTGGCGATCCATTGCATAATTATGATAAGCATTTTGATTGGTATAGAGAATTGTTTAAATGGTCAAGAGAATATCATTCAAAACATAATTTATGTTATTCCAATCCAGTTCCTATTGAGATGCATACAAGCTATATGACTGATGAAACATCTTTTCCGTTTTATGATTGTTACCGTGTTGTCTATCATGCAAATGCAATTGAGGATTTAAACAAGATTCATAGAACAGGAAAAGAAATAGTAAGAGTGGTGTATGTAGTTGCTAAAGATTTCACATTACATGACATAATGGATATTGCAAATTATGTTAAAAATAGTGATCAATTTGACGAGTTAAGTTTTCGGCAGTTTGTGGATGATAAATATGAAGCAAAATTCTATTTACACGATTATTTAAAATTAGGACATAAGAAACTTTGGTGGTATATAGAGCAAAACGATTACAATTTGTATTATGTAGAAAATGAAATGTATACAGAATATAGGAAAATAGGTGAGAAAGAATGCAGTTAAAAAATGTTTTCAGACATTTTCAGAAAATATGTGTTCATAAATATTGGGTATTCTACTATTGCTGTAAAGTTGGAATTCCAATACAGGGATTGTTTCATGATATATCTAAATTTTCTCCGACAGAATTTTGGGAAAGCGTGAAATATTATCAAGGTAATATTAGTCCAATAGATGCTTGTAAAAAAGAAAACGGATGGTCATCAGCTTGGATGCATCATAAGGGAATAAATAAACATCATTATGAGTATTGGCAGGATAACTTTGATAATGGTGGAACACCTATTGAAATGCCAATAAAGTATAAGAAAGAAATGCTATGCGATTATCTAGGAGCAGGCAGAGCGTATTATGGCAAAGATTTTACATATATGAAAGAATATGATTGGTGGCAGAACAAAATGAAAAAGCCATTAGCTATGCATCCAAATGATAAAGCATTTATTACTATGTGGCTATCGAAACTCGTTAATGAGGGCAATATTATCTTTAGGAAATTGAGAGAAACGGAGAAATAGATATGGAACAAATTATTAAAAGTTTATTAGAAACAGATATGTATAAGTTTAGTATGGGACAAGTAATCTTCCATCAATTCTCTGATTATAAAACAACTTGGACATTTAAGTGTCGCAACAAAGATGTGTTCTTTACTCACGAAATGGTTCAAGAAATTAAGAATCAGATCAAGTCATATTGTACTCTTAGATTTACTGAACAGGAACTTCAATATTTGGATAATATTCTTTGGATTAAAGGAAGTTATATAGATTTTCTACGTCTGTGGAAACCAAGATTTGAGGATTTTGAGATAACAACTAATGCAGAGTGCGGATTATCTATTGAGACTAAAGGCACTTGGTTGAATACCAGTATGTATGAAATTCCAGTGCTTGCTATAGTAAATGAGGTCTATTTTAGAATGGCACATGATTATGAGCATCTGATAAAAATTTTCAATGAAAAACTTGAAGAAAAAGTAGGCTGGTTGGAGATTCATCAGGGTAAATATCATCTTTCTGCATTTAGTGAGTTTGGTCTTAGACGTAGACTTTCCGCTGAAGCACAGGAGAATGCAGTAAAGAGATTATCAACAGCAAAATACTGTAGTTCCACTTTTGTTGGTACATCAAATGTTTATTTGGCAATGAAGAATAATTTGATACCAACTGGTACTCAGGCACATGAATATATTATGTGTGTAGGACAGGGAAATCATAAACATAATCCTGCATATTCAAATTGGTATGCAATGGAGTCATGGGTAAAAGAGTATGGGATTCTAAATGGAACCGCTTTGACTGATACTATTACTACAGATTGCTTTTTGAGAGATTTTAATTTGACTTATACCACATTATTTAGTGGAGTAAGGCATGATAGTGGCGATCCGTATGAATGGGGAGAAAAGATAATTAAGCACTATAAAGATTTAGGAATAGATCCGCAAACAAAAACCTTGTTGTTTAGTGACAGTTTAAATTTCAAAAAGGCAGATGAGATTTTCCGTTATTTCAGAGGGAAAGCAAAAGTGGCTTTTGGAATAGGAACTTACATCTCCAACGATACGGATGTGGAGCCACTGAATATTGTAATGAAAGTTACAAAATGTAATGGTCAGGATGTTGCAAAATTATCTGATGTAGAAGGGAAGGGTATGTGCAAGAACCCTGAATATGTAGAATATTTGCAAAGGTGTATTAATTGGAGGATGGGGCAATGAATAATATTTTACTCATTCCAGGAAGTTTCAATCCAATTACAAATGCACATATCGAAATGGCTAAAACTGCAAAAGAGAAAATTAATGCAAGCGAAGTTTATTTTATTCCTGCTCATGATACATATGTTGCCAAGAAGAAAACATTAATTCCTGGGAAAAGCAGGTGTAGATTGATCGAAGAAGCAACTCCAGATTATATGACATATACTTCTCTGGAAATAGATAGTTTTCTTCCAGTGAAAACATACGACACCATTTCTAAATTAAGAGAAAAACTTGATAGAGATTATAAGTTTTATGATTTTTACATTTGTTTAGGGATGGACAATATAGGAACATTGACAACTTGGTATAATTGGCAACCTTTTGTTGAAGAAAATAGGTTTGTGGCTTGTGTAAGAGAAGGACAAAATCTTGATAAGACATTGAAGGAAGCTGGTTTATCAAAGTATGAGAATCATTTTGTAGAAATAATGATTCCTGAAAATCATATTTCTTCAAGTTTGGTGAGAGATTTATGTGAGCAAAGTAAATTTAATGAAATAAAAGATATTGTTCCTGAAAATGTATATGAGTATTTACGGAGGTTTTATGATGTACTTAACAGAATTTAATGCAATAGAAGTAAAAGATAGATGCGTGAAGTGGATCAGAGATTTCTTTGAAGAAAATGGGAAAGGTTGTAATGCCGTTGTTGGAATTTCAGGTGGGAAGGACAGCTCTATTGTAGCAGCATTGTGTGTAGAAGCACTTGGTAAGAATAGAGTAATCGGTGTACTAATGCCGAATGGTGAGCAAAGCGATATTTCTTATTCGTATTTCTTGTGTGGAAATCTTGGTATTAAATTTGTTACGGTTCCTATTGAAGACGCTGTTAATGGTGTACTTGATGCAATGAAAGAGAATATAGATATTAGCGACCAGACTCTTATTAATCTTCCGGCTCGTATCAGAATGTCAACTTTATATGCTGTCAGTCAGAGCATGAATGGTAGAGTTGCGAATACATGTAATTTATCTGAAGATTGGGTAGGATATTCTACACGATATGGCGATGCGGCAGGTGATTTTAGTCCATTATCTAATTTGACAGTTACAGAAATCAAACAGATTGGAAGAGTCTTAGGATTACCAGATGATTTGATTGATAAGGTTCCTTCAGATGGTCTTTGTGGGAAGACAGACGAAGATAATCTTGGATTTACTTATGATGCTTTGGACAGATATATTCGTACTGGTGAGATTGAAGATGGAGAAGTAAAGAAAAGAATTGATACAATGCATGAGAAGAATTTGTTCAAATTGCAGTTAATGCCAAGTTTTCATCTGTAAATAGGATTGATATATAAAGAAGAAACGGAGGTAAGCTTATTTGGCAGTAGAATTAAAGGTAAATGTGATAAATCAGCTTAAATTGCTGCGCCAAAGTACATTTAAGGATATATATTGTTTTCTTGATGAAGATATACAGAATGCCCAGAGAGCAAAAGCGACAGAGGTAAGAGTTACTGTTGATAGATGGGGAGAAGGTACAGTCACTATTGAAAATAATGGCAATATACTTACTAAACCACAGGCACTATTTTCTATTGCCGAAAGTGATTGGGATGAAGAAGTAAGGAATAGTGAAAATCCTTTTGGTATGGGATTCTTCAGTAATATTACTGTCAGTAATCTTATCAATGTTCATTCAGGAAATACATATATCACATTTGATGTAGAAG
>CAJUHN010000101.1 GCA_910585935.1 uncultured Lachnospiraceae bacterium
CTAAGTGCCGACGTCTTCCAAGGGGCTTCTTATGGAATACTTCCTTGCCTCCGCTCGGTTGTTGATTATTCTACTGTTTGAAAAGAGAATTTGGTGATAACTATAGAATAGAAAATGAACTGTAAGTAATGTTTTATGGTATGGATTAATATTTTAACATAAAATAGCAAGAAATTTTTCATTTCTATAAATAGCAGAAATGGTATGGTAGTGGCAAGAGGGGAAAAATCGGGTATCTCCTCATTGATATGAGGTTATGAGCAAGTAGCGAAGCGGATTGCGAATATCCGATTTGACTTTTTTTAATCGTATGATATGGCTGCATTTTATGAAATTATGGAGCGTGAATGGAAATAGGAAAAAGGTTAGAAAAGAAGAAATCATAAAAATCTAATTTGTGATAAAACGGAAGAAACAGTGAGTAAATGGAGGGATTGACATGGCAAAAGAAATTAATACAATTGGTGTACTGACTAGTGGAGGAGATGCTCCAGGCATGAATGCTGCGATTCGTGCGGTAGTGAGAACTGCAATTGCCAATGGAAAAAAAGTAAAAGGAATTTTCAAGGGTTTTCAAGGGTTACTAAACGAAGAAATTAAAGATATGGAAAAATCTAGTGTTTCTGATATCATTCAAAAGGGTGGAACGATTTTATATACAGCACGTTGTTTGGATTTTCTGACAGAAGAAGGTCAGAAAAGAGGAGCTGATATCTGTAAGAAACATGGAATAGATGGACTTGTCGTGATCGGTGGAGATGGCTCTTTTCAGGGTGCTCAAAAGTTGGCGAATCTGGGGATTAATGCGATAGGAATACCGGGAACGATTGATTTGGATATCGCATGTACAGATTATACGATTGGATTTGATACTGCTGTGAATACTGCGATGGAAGCGATAGATAAAGTACGAGATACTTCTACTTCTCATGAGCGTTGTAGTATTATTGAAGTTATGGGTAGACGTGCTGGCTATATTGCACTTTGGTGTGGAATTGCAAATGGAGCAGAGGATATTTTGTTACCAGAACGATATGACAATGATGAACAGACTTTGATTAATAATATTATCCGTAATAGGAAACGAGGAAAGAAACATCATATTATTGTAAATGCAGAGGGTATTGGTCATTCTGCGAGCATGGCAAAGAGAATTGAAGCTGCTACAGGTGTGGAAACAAGAGCTACTATTCTAGGACATATGCAGCGCGGAGGAAGTCCAACTTGTAAAGATCGTATGTATGCTTCTATTATGGGAGCTTATGCAGTAGATTTATTATGTGCAGGAAAGAGTAAGCGTGTGGTAGCATATGCACATGGGGAATATACAGATTTTGATATCAATGAAGCTCTGGCGATGAAGAAGGATATTTCTGAATATCAATTTAATATCAGTAAAATTTTGAGCAGATGATAACAAGTGTAAATAATCAGACTATAAAAGAAATTTCTCTGTTGTTAAAGAAAGGAAAAGAAAGAAAAAAACAGGATATTTTTGTGGCGGAAGGGATTCGGATGTTTACAGAAATACCTAAAAAACAGATGATAAAGGCATTTGTATCAGAGAGTTTTTTGCAGACGAAAGAAGATAGGGTATTAGATGGAATAGATTATGAAGTTGTAAGTGACAGCGTTTTTAAGGAAATATCTGATACCAAGACACCACAAGGGATATTGGCTCTTGTAAAACAGTTTCATTATACAATAGAGGAGATTTTAGAAAAAAAACCATCACATTTATTGTTATTGGAGGATATTCAAGATCCCGGAAATTTAGGCAGCATATTAAGAGCAGGAGAAGGGGCTGGAATCACAGGTGTGATTATGTCAAAGGGGACAGTGGATATCTATAATCCTAAAGTTGTGAGGGCTACGATGGGAGCGATCTATCGAGTGCCTTTTGTATATCTTGAAGATCTGGAAAAGGTGATAAGACAGATTCAGATAGATGGAGCTGTTTATGCGGCGTATTTGGATGGTGCTATAGATTATGATGCGATAGATTATGAGGGGAATATAGGAATATTAATTGGAAATGAGGGAAATGGATTAAAGAAAGAAACTGTACGATTGGCAGATGCATGTATTCGTATTCCTATGGAAGGAAAAGTAGAATCTTTGAATGCTGGAACAGCCGCTGCTATTTTGATGTATGAAGTTTATCGGCAGAGAAGGAAAAGAATAGGGTAGACAAAGGTTCGCTCAGGCGAGGAACTATTTAGGCGAAGTCGCGTTTTCGCTCCGTGTAAGACTACGCGGTACTAAGCGCACAGCCCTTTTCGGGCTGTTTGCTTAGTGCCGACATCTTCCAAGAGGCTTCTTTTGGAAGAGTTCCTCGCTTGAGCTAGTTTGTTGATATGGGCTAGGTTGTGAGAAGAAAAATATGTTTTATAATGATTTATAATTTTATGAATTTGTTTTTGCATAGATCTTTTTCTGATAGAATTGTTTTTCTATAGTTTTAAATAAATTTTTATGAGCTTTCTGATTGTGTAAGGCAGGAAATAGCAGGATTTTAACGGATTTTTTTCACCAAAAAGAAGGAAAAATGTCGGAAGAAAAATTATAGGGCTTGACAGCTTGTAAAGAATTTGTTAAAATAATCCTATCGTATTTAATAAATTTGTAACAATTTTAAAAAGATAGGTCTTCGATTTAAGTGGAGGTCTGAATTGCTAAATGGGGTTCATGGTAGTGGAGTGACAGTGAAATATTCATTGACAGAAGGCAATTCATGTGGCTAATGTAGCACGGTCTTGCTCCTTATTATAAGGAGTGAATTGAAACAAATAATGGAGGGTTCTATGTTAAAGCAGTATAGGATGGCAGTCATCGGAGCAGGTTGTTTGATGACAGCTCTTGTGGCAACAAGTTTGATGTCGCTTGAAAATGAAAAATCAACAGAAGATACAGAGTATATTCTGAGAGCAGTGAAGATGATAGATGACACACAAGCGAAAGCAGAGGTTGCGAAAATTAATAGTGAGATTTTGACACAGAGCAACTGGTACTTGAGTGCAGCAAAGAGCGCAGAGAGAATTATGCCTTTCCAAGCAGAAGCAACAGATACATTAGATAATACAATAGCATTAGAGGATACAGGAGCAGAAATGCCAGTACAGACAGAAGATAGTTCAGAACAAGAAATGGCTGTAGTAGAAAATTCTCCTTTTGATGGCTATGTGTTGCCAGATGTAGATGTTTACTTGAATATTAGAGAAACACCGTCCATAGATGGAAAAATTGTGGGGAAATTATATGTTGGTTCTGCGGCGAAGATTAAAGAAGTAGTGAACGGATGGACATTAATTACTTCTGGAAATGTAGAGGGATATGTCAGCAATGATTATATCATCACAGGAAAAGAAGCAGAGGTTATGGCACTAGAAGAAGGTAAATTAGTCGCTAAAGTAACCAGCGGCGGTCTTCGAGTGAGAAAACAGCCAAATTTAGATGCTGATGTTTTGGATTTGGCAGCAGAAGGGGATACTTTTGAAATCGTAGAACAATTAGATGGATGGATAGGAATTGAATATTCTTCTGATACTGTAGCATATATTTCCGCAGATTATGTAAAATCAGATTTTGAATTAGGAAAAGCAATTTCCATTGAAGAAGAATTGGCTGCGATGCAGGCAGCAAGAGAAGAAGCTGCAATTAAGGCGGCACAAGAGGCTGCTGCAAAAGAAAGGGCGAATCAACAGAATGTTCAGACAGCGAGCACAGATATCGCTACTGTGACAGGAGCAAGTGTAGAAGCAGATTATGATGATACATATTTGCTGGCATGTTTGATTCACATGGAAGCAGGTGGTGAGCCATATGAAGGAAAGCTTGCTGTAGCTAATGTGGTTCTGAATCGCATGAAGCAAGGATATGGAAACAGTATATCAGAGGTTATTTATGCGAGAGGTCAGTTTTCAGGAGCAAATACTGGCGCATTAGCGAGCCGCTTGGCAAAAGGACCGAATGATGAATGTGTGAGAGCTGCACAGGAAGCATTATCTGGTGTAAATAATATCGGAGATTATATTTTCTTTATTGCCCTTCGCAAAGCGAATTACAGTTCTTATTCTGAGTACACGATTATTGGTGGACATTGTTTTTATAAAAGATAAAAGAAATAATTTTACAGAGTGTCTGAGGAAGGCACTCTATTTTCTTATTTTTAGCGTGTGAGGTTGTTTAAATTTTCTAGATTTTTAGGGAAGATAGAGGAATTAAAATAAAAGATAGGTTAGGTTATTTTTTCAATAGAGCAGAAGGGTCGCTTAAGATAAAGAGCGTTCCAACGAAGCCGCGCTCTCGCTCCGTTCCAGACGTAGCGGTACTAAATTCGCCGAACCCTTGTGGGTTCGCTCATTAAGTGCCGACGTCTTCCAAGGGGCTTCTTTTGGAATCGCTCTTTATCTTAAGCTAGTTTGTTGGCGGTTTCAGCGAATATGAAATCCTTTACATTTTTAATAAATATCCTCATTTTATCTAAAAACCAGTAAGAATACTTGCGCCTTTAGTTATGTAAATAAATATTTTGCAAACGATTCCATATGTTGTTGTTGAAACTATAAAAATAGAATCTTGAAACATCTAAAAAATAATAATAGAGCAAGAATTGCCAAAAGCTGAAAAAAGTTTTGAAGTTAATCTAGATTCATATTAAAAAATTTTAAGCTGAATGTATGGTGTTAAATATCTTTTAATTAAATGACATTATTTCATAATTTAGATAATAAAATAGCTAAGGGAAAGAGTATTTTTATAGATTAACATAAAATAGCGAGAAATCATCTCTATAAATGGCGTGATGAATTGCAAAAACATATCTTACGACAGTGGTATACATAGAAAAATCAGAGTACCTTTCCATTGACAAGAAGTCAATCTTCACAATCGTATTCTGTTGCACTTCTTGAAATTACCAAGTGTGAATTGAAACAAGACAAAAAGATACAAAAAAGTGAAAATCAAAACAACAAAACAAATCTCGTTATGCTCTATAAACTTGCCCATAGCACGAACTAGCGGAGGAAAGTATACCCTTCCAAAAGAAGTCCCTTGGAAGACGTCGGCACTTAATGAGCGAACCCACAAGGGTTCGTGAATTTAGTACCGCTACGTCTGGAACGGAGCGAGAGCGCGGCTTTGTTGGAAGAGTATACTTTCCGGAGCGCCCCTCTTTGACACAGTATGTTTGTTATTTGTTTCAATGGTAATAAATAGATGAAAGAAACTTCTATAGATGCTTGCATTAGCTTATAACATATCTTATACTTACAGTTGGGTGAAAAAAGAAATTATTTTAGCATAGATTTTAAAAGTAACTGTTTGATAAAATAGATAGGAGGAAGACGAATGAATTTAAAAGGAAGAGATTTTTTAACATTAAAGGATTATACTCCAGAAGAGATTACATATCTTTTGGATTTAGCGGCAGATTTAAAAGAAAAAAAGAAAAAAGGAATTTTAGTGGATACTTTGCGTGGGAAAAATATAGCCCTGATCTTTGAGAAGACTTCTACAAGAACTCGTTGTGCTTTTGAGGTGGCTGCACATGATTTGGGTTTGGGAACGACTTATTTAGAGCCTACTACCTCACAGATAGGGAAAAAAGAGAGTATTGCGGATACTGCTAGAGTGTTGGGAGGAATGTATGAGGGGATTGAATATCGTGGATATGGGCAGGAGATTGTGGAAGAGATAGCCAAATATGCCGATGTGCCAGTGTGGAATGGTTTGACAAATGAGTATCATCCTACACAGATGTTAGCTGATCTGTTGACGATAAGAGAGAAGTTTGGACATTTGAAGGGACTGCATTTCACTTATATGGGAGATGCTCGCTATAATATGGGGAATTCTTTGATGGTGGCGTGTGCTAAAATGGGGATGCATTTTACGGCTGCTGCTCCTAATTCTTATTTTCCGAATAAGGATTTAGTGGCTTATTGTGAGGGAATTGCAAAGGAAACAGGTGCTACTATCACGTTGACAGAGGATGCGAAAGAAGCGGCGAGGGGAGCAGATGTTTTATATACAGATGTATGGGTATCTATGGGAGAGCCAGATGATGTATGGGAAAGCCGTATTAAAGAACTCACTCCTTATCGAATCACAAAGGAATTGATGTCGTTTGCTAATCCAAAAGCTATTTTTATGCACTGTCTTCCTGCTTTTCATGATTTAAAGACAAAGATAGGAGAAGAGATTTATCGTAAATTTGGTCTGACAGAAATGGAAGTGACAGATGAAGTTTTTGAATCAGAACAGTCTGTGGTGTTTGAGGAAGCAGAAAACAGAATGCACACGATTAAAGCAGTAATAGCGGCTACTTTAGGAGCGCGATAGAATGTATAGAAATGGAATGAGAAGAGATAGATTCCGTCAGGGAAATTGGATATTAGAAATTTTAAATTTAGTGTTGAGTATTATTACTATTTTATTGGGGATTTTTATACTTTTAAATATCAATACAATGAAGCAATGGCTTGCGGCTTTATTTTTAGCGGGTGCGATTGTGAATTTATTAAATTCTATGCAGTCTTTTTACTATGGAAAAAGAGTGAGAGGAATGGGATTTTTAATCACGAGTTTTTTGATATTTGCATTTGGAGTGGCAAGTTATATCACGCTTTGGGTATAGGAAATGGGGCTAATGGAAAGAAAGAGATGAAGACAGAGATTTTACAGATTTTGAGAACTACAGAGGATTATGTATCGGGACAGGAGTTATGTGACAGACTAGGTGTGTCTAGAACGGCTGTTTGGAAGACGATGAATAAATTAAAGGAAGAAGGATATGAGATTGAGGCGATACAGAATAAGGGGTATCATTTGCTCTCTTATCCTGATGTTGTTACAGAAAGTGAGATAAAAAGCCGTCTGGAAGCAGAATGGGCGGGGAATAGCATTGTATATGCAGAAGTGGTTGATTCTACGAATAATCTGGCGAAAAGGCTTGGAGAAGAAGGGAAGGCTCATGGAACTTTAGCGATTGCTGAGAAGCAAACGGCAGGGAAGGGAAGAAGGGGGAGGAGTTGGAGCGCTCCTCCTAGATTGGGTGTTTGGATGAGTTTGTTGCTCAGACCGAATTTAAAGCCTTCTTGTGCTTCTATGTTGACGTTAGTTTCTGGACTTTCTGTGACAAGAGCGATAGAAGAAGTAACAGGTTTGAAAATGCAGATTAAATGGCCCAATGATATTGTTTATGAAGGAAAGAAAATTTGTGGGATTTTGACGGAAATGAGTGCGGAGATGGAAGGGATTCATTATGTTGTAGTGGGGATCGGCATCAATGTGAATATAGAGGAATTTCCAGAAGAATTAAAACAAAAGGCTACTTCACTGAAGATCATCTGTGGGAAGAAGATAGATCGTGTGGCGATTGTGACCGCATTTTTAAAATATTTTGAAAGTGATTATTCTAAGTTTTTAAAGACAGAGGATTTAGAATTATTAAAGATGGATTATGAATATAGATTAGTTAATCTCAATCAAAAGGTGAATATATTAGATGGCAAGAAGGAATATACAGGGACAGCTATCGGCATTGAAAAAGATGGAGGACTTTTGGTAGAAAAAGAGGATAAAAATGTGGTGGCTGTAACTTCAGGAGAAGTTTCTGTGAGAGGAGTATATGGATATGTCTGAAGAGCAAAAGGTAGTATTGTGTTGTGCTAATTTTTATGAAAGGAAGTATTATCTGAATCCTGCATTTGAAAAACTCCCACAGAGCATAAAAGAAGAATTAAAGATTATGTGTGTGCTGTTTACTGAAGATGTGGGTGGTATTTTGGTCTTGGAATATAAAGAGGATGGAACGCTTTGTTTTCGAGTGGAAACAGAAGAGATGGATATTTTATATGATGAGATTGGAAGTGGGCTTAAAATAAGACAGATTCAGCAGGAGAAAAGGCAATTATTAGAAGAATTAGAATTATTCTACAAGGTATTTTTTTTAAAACAGAAGATAGAATAAACAATAGCCAAAGAATATTTTTGGGTGAGAGATGAGAAAAAGAGAAAGAGAAATGGAGATGCCATGTTATTAGTTGTTGATGTAGGAAATACCAATATCACAGGAGGAATTTTTGAAGAGGAAGAATTAAAAGGAAGCTTTCGGATGACAACGAAAATTCCCAGAACTTCTGACGAATATGGGATTTTATTATGTAGTATGTTAGAGTATAGAGGGATAGCGATAGAAGAGATAGAAGCGGTGATGATCGCTTCTGTTGTGCCTGCTATTATGCATTCTTTTATCAATGGAGTCAAGAAATATTTAAAGATTGTGCCGCTGGAAGTAAAACCCGGAACAAAAACAGGGATTAAGATTATGACTGCAAATCCATATGAGATAGGAGCGGATAGAATCGTAGATGCGGTGGGAGCGTTTGAGCTGTATGGAGGACCTGTTATTGTTATTGATTTTGGGACAGCCACTACGTATGATGTTATTTTAAAAGATGGAACTTTTACAGCAGGGATCACAGCACCGGGGATTCGCATCAGTGCGAAAGCTTTGTGGGAAGATGCGGCGAAATTGCCAGAGATAGAGATTAAAAAACCAGAATCTATTTTGGCGAAAGAAACTATCAGCAGTATGCAGGCTGGATTAGTATATGGATATATTGGTCAGACGGAATATATTATTGATAAAATTAAAGAAGAGCTTCATATGCCAGATATAAAAACAGTGGCGACAGGCGGATTGGGAAAAATTATTGCAGATGAAACAAAGAAAATAGATATTTATGATGTGAATCTGACTCTGACGGGACTTCGACTTATTTATCAGAAGTGTAAAAAGAGGTGAGAGATGGAACGAAAGAAGCTTCAGATAGGGAATGTGACTTTAGAGAATAATTTGGTTTTAGCGCCTATGGCGGGAGTGACAGATTTGGCTTTTCGTCTACTTTGTAAGGAACAGGGGTGTGGATTATTGTATACTGAAATGGTGAGTGCAAAGGCTATTCAGTATAAGAATAAAAATACTTTTGCGTTATTAGAGATAGATCCAAAAGAGCATCCGGTGGTGCTGCAGTTATTTGGGTCTGATCCGGAAATTATGAGTGAAACAGTGAAACAGTTAGAGGAAGGACCATATGATATATTTGATATCAATATGGGATGTCCTGTTCCAAAGGTAGTGAATAATCAAGAAGGTTCTGCTTTGATGAAAAATCCGAAGTTAGCAGAGAAGATCGTGAGTGCTATGGTAAAAGCGGTGAAGAAGCCTATTACGGTGAAGATAAGAAAAGGTTTTTCTAGAGAAAGTGTGAATGCAGTGGAGATGGCAAAGATTTTGGAAGGAGCAGGAGCTGCGGCAGTCGCAATACATGGCAGAACGAGGGAGGAATATTATTCCGGAAAGGCGGATTGGGAGATAATCAGACAGATAAAAGAGGCAGTATCTATTCCTGTGATAGGGAATGGGGATATTGTTTCACCTGAAGCTGTAGAGGAGATGGTTAAAAGAACGGGGTGTGATGCGGTAATGATAGGCAGAGGGGCGAGGGGAAATCCTTGGATTTTTAAGCAGATCATGGAGTATCGGGAAACTGGACATTATCAAAAGAAGCCATCGGCTTTGCAGGTGAGGGATATGGTGTTAAAACATGCAAAATGGCAGTTAGATTATAAGGGGGAGTATATCGGGATTCGAGAGATGAGAAAACATGTCGCTTGGTATACAGCAGGTTATCCTTATTCTGCTACTTTGCGCAATAAGGTAAATGAGATAGAAAATATAAAAGAATTAGAAGCATTGATGGATGAATTTGTGAAGACGGCAGAAGGGAAAGAAGATATTTAGGATTCTTAAGATGTTTTAGAATATTGAGAAATAGGATGGCATATATTGGATAAGGATGAAAAGGAAGATATTAAAGGTTCACTGTAAACTAGCAATAAAAGGTCTGGATTGTATGTAATGGAAGATGTGAAAAAGACTTCTTATTTCCTTGACATGAATAGGGATATCGTTTATAATACTTTGAATGTAATGTCGGGAGAAAAGGTTAAAAAATTATCATTTTAAATATTTAGGAAGAAGGAAGGAAGTATTAAAATGGCTGAAAAGAAAAACATTTTAACTTATGCGGGATTGAAACAATTAGAGGAAGAACTTCAAGATTTAAAGGTTGTAAAGAGAAAAGAAGTTGCTCAAAAGATAAAAGAGGCGAGAGAGCAGGGAGACTTATCTGAGAATGCAGAATATGATGCTGCAAAGGATGAGCAGAGAGATATTGAAACTAGAATTGAAGAGTTAGAGAAGATTTTAAAGAATGCAGAAGTAGTAGTAGAAGATGAAATAGATTTGGATAAAATTAATATAGGCTGTAAGGTGAAAGTTTATGATTGTGAATTTGAAGAAGAGTTAGAATTTCAAATTGTGGGTTCTACAGAGGCAAATAGCTTACAGGGAAAGATTTCTAATGAATCTCCAGTGGGACAGGCTTTAATAGGCAAAAAGATGGGAGATTTAGTGGATGTGGAGTTGATAAATGGAACAGCTCAATATCGTGTGATGGATATTCAAAGAGTGATATAAAAAATAAGCCACAAAGGAGTGAAAAAAATGGCACAACAGCAGCAAAATGAAGAACAGGATATTAATCAGCTTTTAAAGGTGCGCAGGGAGAAATTAGCTACACTGCAGGAAGGCGGAAAAAATCCTTATGAAATTATGAAATATGATGTGACACATCACAGTAAAGAGATTATTGAAAATTTTGAGGAATTTGATAAGAAAAATGTTTCTATAGCAGGAAGAATGATGTCAAAGCGTGTGATGGGGAAGGCTTCTTTTTGTCATATACAGGATCTAGAGGGAAGAATCCAATGTTATGTGGCACGAGATAATATTGGAGAAGAAGCTTATGCAGAGTTTAAGAAATATGATGTGGGTGATATTGTAGGAGTGAAAGGAGAGGTATTTCAGACAAAAACAGGAGAAACTTCTATTCATACAACGGAAATTACATTACTTTCTAAAAGTTTACAAGTACTTCCAGAGAAATTTCATGGTCTTACGAATACAGATTTAAGATATCGTCAGAGATATGTGGATTTGATTATGAATCAGGAAGTGAAAGATACTTTTGTAAAGCGTTCCAAAATTATCAGTGAGATACGTAAATATTTGGATTCCCGCCATTTCATAGAAGTAGAAACGCCTGTTTTAGTGCCAAATGCAGGAGGCGCTGCTGCAAGACCATTTGATACTCACTATAACGCTTTAGATGAAGATGTACATTTAAGGATCTCATTGGAACTCTATTTGAAGAGATTGATTGTAGGCGGTTTGGAGAGAGTGTATGAGATCGGAAGGGTATTTAGAAATGAAGGATTGTCTGTCCGACATAATCCAGAGTTTACATTGTTAGAATTATATCAAGCCTATACAGATTATCATGGCATGATGAATTTAGCAGAGGATTTATATCGTACAGTGGCACAAAATGTATTAGGAACTATGGTTATTTCTTATGAAGGAGTGGAAATTGATCTATCTAAACCATTTGAGCGCTTGACGATGGTAGAGGCGGTGAAGAAATATACAGGGATTGATTTCAATGAGATTAAGACAGAACAAGAAGCGAAGGCTTTAGCAGATGAGCATCATGTGAAATATGAAGATAGACATAAAAAGGGAGATATTTTGAATCTTTTATTTGAAGAGTTTGTAGAGGAGAAATTGGTACAGCCTACTTTTATTATGGATCATCCAGTGGAAATCTCTCCTCTTGCGAAGAGAAAACCAGAGAATTCAGAGTATACAGAGAGATTTGAACTTTTTATTACATGTAGGGAGATGGCAAATGCATTTTCTGAATTGAATGATCCGATTGACCAGAGAAAGAGATTTGAGGCACAAGAAGAATTAAAACGCCAGGGAGATGAAGAGGCAAATAGTGTGGACGAAGACTTTTTAAATGCATTAGAACATGGTATGCCTCCTACAGGCGGGATCGGGATCGGAATTGATAGAATGGTGATGTTACTTACAGATTCGGCTGCAATTCGAGATGTATTGTTGTTCCCGACAATGAAAACGCTTGGCGGAAAAGACCAGTAAAATCAAGGGTTTGCGGTACTTGAACTTGTAAACTACAACAAATTTACAACAATTTTACAACGCATATTGAAGAATAATGAGCGTTAATGAATAGTTGTACTCATAAATCCAATTCAATATTTTGTACGATA
>CAJUHN010000102.1 GCA_910585935.1 uncultured Lachnospiraceae bacterium
ATATAAGCTGGTTTCAGTTAAGTTAATGCATATGGGGTGAAATGGAGGGAGTGGATTTGGTGAAATGGGGGGGGATGAGTGGGAGATTGATTTTTAGGCATTTTTCACAATTTTATCTAATTGAGTTTGTAGTTATGAAGTATGGAATGTTTATGAATCTCCTTGAAAAGTAACAAATATTGGTTAATTTTAATAAAATGATTGAAATTTATGTATTATTTTAGTAAAATAAAACTATGATGTTTTATCACGAAAACAGAAAGAAAAAATATAAGACAGGAGGTATTTTGGGCATGAATATTTATACAACAAGCAAAGTTCGTAATGTAGTTCTTTTAGGTCATGGAGGCTGTGGTAAGACTACTTTAGTAGAAGCGATGGCATATGTATCTGGATTGGTGAGTCGTCAGGGGAAAGTAGAGGATGGCAATACAATCAGCGATTATGATAAAGAAGAAATGAAAAGATTATTTTCCATTAATACATCTGTTGTTCCATTAGAATGGGAGAATACAAAAATTAATATTTTAGATACGCCGGGATATTTCGATTTTGTAGGAGAAGTAGAAGAAGCGGTCAGTGTGGCAGATGCAGCGGTTATCGTGGTATCAGGAAAAAACGGAGTAGAAGTGGGGACGGTAAAGGCATGGGAACTCTGTGAAAAGTATAATATACCTAGAATGATGTTTGTGACAGATATGGATTTAGATAACGCTAGTTTTCGCCAAGCGCTGGAAGATATGACAGAAAAATTTGGAAAAAAGATTGCGCCTTTCCATCTGCCTATCCGTGAAAAGGAAAAATTTGTGGGATTTGTCAATGTTGTAAAAATGGAAGGAAGAAAGTATACAAGCCTGACAGAATATGAAGATTTTCCGATTCCTGACTATTCCATGGAGAATTTGAAAATTGCGAGAGAAACTCTTTTAGAAGCAGTAGCAGAAACCAGCGAAGAATATATGGATCGCTATTTTGCAGGAGAGGAGTTCACAACAGATGAAATTTTAGGAGCGATTAGAGCACATGTTAGAGATGGTGGAATGATTCCCGTTCTGATAGGTTCTGGTTTAACTGGAATCGGAGCTAGAATGTTATTGCAAGGTTTGGTTCATTATATACCTTCTCCGGCTGAGAAAACGATTGCTGGGTTAGATTTAAAGAATAATGAGATCTATCAAGCTGACTATAAAGAAGATAAGGCTTTTTCTGCTAAGATTTTTAAGACTATTGCCGATCCATTTATCGGAAAATATTCTTTAATAAAAGTTTGCTCTGGTGTATTGAAATCAGATAGTCAGATTTATAATTATGAAAAGAGTACCGAGGAGAAAATTTCCAAAGTTTATATTATGCAGGGAAAGACTCCGATTGAAGTGAAGGAACTTCATGCAGGGGATATCGGAGCAGTTGCGAAGTTATCCAATGCTACAACAGGAGATACCCTTTCTACGAAAGCCAGACCTATCAGCTATGGAAAACCGGAAATTTCTATTCCTTATACTTATATGAGATATAAGACGAAAAATAAAGGCGATGAAGATAAAGTTTCTGGAGCATTGGCGAAATTAATGGATGAAGATTTGACACTGAAAGCAGTCAATGATGTGGAAAATCGTCAGAGTTTACTATATGGAATAGGAGAGCAGCAGTTAGAAGTAGTAGTGAGCAAACTTTTCAGCCGTTATAAAGTTGAAATAGAACTGAGCCGTCCAAAAGTAGCATTCCGTGAAACTATCAAAAAGAAAGTGAAAGTGCAAGGCAAACATAAAAAACAATCAGGCGGACATGGACAGTATGGAGATGTACATATTGAATTAGAGCCATCGGGAAATTTAGAAAGTCCATATATCTTTGAAGAAAAAGTATTTGGTGGTGCAGTGCCAAGAAATTATTTCCCAGCAGTAGAAAAGGGCGTACAAGAATCTGTGATAAAAGGACCTTTGGCTGCTTATCCTGTAGTGGGTGTGAAAGTCACTTTAGTAGATGGTTCATATCATCCCGTAGATTCTTCAGAAATGGCATTTAAGACTGCTACCATGATAGCATTTAAAAAAGGTTTCCTAGAAGCCTCTCCTATTTTGTTAGAACCTATTGTTTCTGTGAAAATCAATGTGCCAGAAAAATCAACGGGTGATGTGATGGGAGATTTGAATAAACGCAGAGGCAGAGTATTAGGAATGAATTCAGGGGCGAAAGGAAGACAAGTGATTGAAGCAGATGTGCCGATGTCAGAGATGATCGGATATTCCACAGATTTGCGTTCCATGACAGGCGGTATGGGAGAATTTTCCTATGAGTTTGCACGCTATGAACAAGCACCTTCTGATGTACAGGAAAAGGAAATTAAGGAGAGAGCGAACAAGATAGAAAAGATAGAAGAATAAAGGATTATAAATATGCTTCTTTTTATAAGGAATAGGGTGAAATATGATATTTCTTTAAAAAGAAGCGTATTTTGTGTTGTATATGGATGAGGAAAGGGGAGTTGATGAAAGGTTCAAAGGTTCGCGTCAGCAAGGAAGTATTCCAACGAAACCGCGCTCTCGCTCCGTTCCAGACGTAGTGGTACTAAATTCTCGGCGCGTCACCGCACCGCTCATTAAGTACCAACGTCTTCCAAGGGGTTTCTTTTGGAATACTTCCTTGCTGGCGCTAGTTTATTGGCTATTCTACAATGTGGTCATCTGAAGCATATCTTGGAAATTAGTATTATAAAATTGGCTCTTACTGTTATAGCTTTAGAATATGAAAACTTTTAAGTTGACCACATTGGGTTATTTTAGGAAAATTAGAAAAAAGATTGCAAGGTAAGTTGTTATGATTTAATGTAAAATAGCAAGAATTTTTTTATTTTTATTAATGATAAGATAAATTGTAAAAATGGTTCTACGATAGAGTGTGTAGAGAGAAAATGAAGGGTATCTTCCAATCGTAAAAAGATATTGCACTTCATCAGATTATTAGGCATATGGAAACAATAGATTATGAGAATAACTATCATTACGCTTTTGTAAATTTACCGATAATACGAACTAGCACCTGCAAGCAATGAATTCCAAAAGAAGCCCCTTGGAAGACGTTGGTACTTAATGAGCAGCTTCGCAGGAAGCGAGGCTGCGAATTTAGTACCGCTACGTCTGGAACGGAGCGAGAGCGCGGCTTCGTTGGAATCATTGCTTGCAGGTGCGAACCTTTGGTCAGATATTTTTAAGCTTGTGAAAGTAATCAGTCGAGAATAATGGTGAATGGACCATCATTGATGAGGGATACTTCCATATGTGCTCCAAAAGATCCATGTTGTACATTAGAAATCGTTTTTTTACATTCCTCTATAAAATATTCATAGAGCGAATTAGCTAATTCTTTAGAAGCAGCATTGACAAAACTAGGACGATTTCCTTTTTTGCAGTCGGCATATAGAGTGAATTGAGATACTACTAGGATAGAACCTTTTACATCTTGAATGGAAAGATTTATTTTATCATTTTCATCAGAAAAGATTCGGAGATTAACTAATTTTTTCACGATACGTTGTACATCTTCTTTGGTATCGGAATCGGTTACACCTAAAAGAATAAGATATCCTTTTTCAATAGATCCTATGGTTTTTGTTTCTACTTTTACACAAGCATGAGATACACGTTGAATTACGGCACGCATAAAAAAGCCTCACTTTCTTTCAATATTATATGAATGATATAGTCTATTGTAGTATAAGAAAGGAAAGGATGCAAATGAAAAAATATAAGAATATGAGTTTTGTTAGGAAGGAAAAGGGGAATGTATGATTTATGAGGTATAATTAGTAAGATAAAGGAAAATAGAAAAGGAGAGTAATATGGAAAGAGAAGAAATGGTGTTAGATGCTGTCAGAGAATTATATCAGGATTTTGATTTGGTAGTTTGTTTGGCGAAGAATAGTAATGTATTGAACATAAAAGCACAAGAACATAATTGGTTTTTAAATTATCCTATTGGTTTATGGATTTCAGATTATGATGTGAAATTAGGAGAAGAAAGAAGGGAAATACAAAAACAATTTTTAGATATTTGGCTTCGAGAAATATCTTTAGAAGAGGCATGGGAAGAGGACTTTGGGGAGTGGAAAACAGAAGAAAAAAGGATAAAACTCTTAAAAAAATGTTATATTCCGAAATATTTATTACCTAAGAGATGGGAGTTAAGATTAAAACTTTGGGAGAAAGAGGATTTTAAAAAGGAATTCCGTTTTTATGCAGAGGGAAATCAGATGCCACAAGAGATGATAAAAAAATATGAGAGGAAATTTAAAGATGCGATTATTCTTGAGTTAGGTGGTAGTTATGGAGGAGATCATGTATTTTTAGTAGCGATAGAAGAAATGTGTATGAGAATAGATTTTGGAATTTGGGATTAAAAGAGGGAGGAGATGATATCTGTTGCGATATTTGGAAGAGGAATTGGTGGCGATTGCAAAGAGAGAGAAGAATGTGAAGAGAAATTATTTAGTGGTAAATCGCTTACAGGGAAAGCATATTCCTGTGAAACCAGAAAAGGCATTAGAAATGTTTGATAGTTTGGCGGAGGTTGTGCTGCAAAAAATGCAAAAGAAAAAAATTCTCGTGATAGGATTTGCAGAAACGGCAACAGCGATTGGAAGTGAAGTGGCGATAAAAACAAAGAGTTTTTTTATGCAGACTACAAGAGAAGAAATAGAAGGGGTTGAGTATTTTTATTTTTCAGAGGTACATAGTCATGCGGCGGAACAGAAATTGGTCAAGACGGATTTAGATAGAATTATTTATGAAATAGAAGAGATTGTATTTGTGGAAGATGAAATTACAACAGGAAATACGATTTTAAATATTGTGAGAGAAATAAAAAGAGGATATTCGGAAAGAAAGATTTCTTTTTCTGTGGCGTCTATTTTAAATGGAATGGACGAAATGGCGATAAAAAGTTTTAAAGAAGAGAAGATTTCTTATTTTTATTTGGTCAAGACAGATCATCGGTTGTATGGAAAAAGGGCAGAGCAATTTAAAAAGACACAGGAAAGTTTTTGTTTTTCTGCTCAGGAAAAGAAACCAATACAAAAGGTTGAGTTTTTGTCAGAGTGTAATCCGCGCAGGTTGACAGATAGTTTATGCTTTTTTGATGATTGTGTGAAGGCAGCAGAACAGGTATTGCCATTTTTAAAGAAAGAAGAGAATATACTTGTTTTGGGCACGGAAGAATTTATGTTTCCGGGGCTGTGGATAGCGAGAGAGATAGAAAAGTTAGGATATGAAGTATATTTTCATGCTACAACGCGCAGTCCTATTGTTCCAAGTAAAGAAGAGGAATATCCTCTGCATCATAGATTTCAAATGAGGAGTTGTTATCAGGAAGATAGGATTACATTTCTTTATGATGTGCGAAAATATGATAAAGTTTTTATTGTGACAGATGCAGATTGCACAGAAAATATAGGACTTATGGATTTGGAAGAAACACTAGAGAAATGTGGAAATCATAAAATTGTAGTATTGGAGTGGAAAGAGAAGTGATGAGGAGTAGTTATAAAAAAGAAGATGTGGAAATTTTATTAAAGGATATCACAGGACTTGTACAGCCACAGTCAACACAAGAAAGAGAGAGATTTATTCAGGCAGGAAAACACTATTGTGAAATGCTTCCGATAGAATATTCCCCCTCAGAGGTATATAGAGAAGCATATCAAATAGCATTAGGTATGTATGCAAAGGAAACGGCAGTAGCGATTGGAGTTGTAGCAGAGAAGATTATAGAAAAAAAAGGAGAAAAGGTGGTATTAGTTTCACTCGCTAGAGCAGGAATACCGGTGGGTATATTAATAAAACACTATTTATTTTTTAAATATAAAATAGACATTCCTCATTATGCTATTTCTATTATTCGTGGGAGAGGGATAGATAAAAATGCACTACAGTATATTTTAAAAAGACATGAAGCGGAGAATATTCAATTTGTCGATGGCTGGATTGGCAAAGGAGCAATTTTAAAAGAATTAGAAAAAGAGATGGAGGGGTTTCCCAAAATTTCAGCAGAATTAGCGGTGGCAGCAGATCCAGCGAATGTGACAGAACTATGCGGAACACATGAGGATATTTTAATTCCGAGTTCTTGTTTTAATTGTACAGTTTCTGGGTTAATCAGCAGGACTTTTTTAAGAGATGATATCATAAAAGAAAATGATTTTCATGGAGCGGTTTATTATGAAGAATTGGAAAAAGAAGATATTTCGTATTCTTTTATAAAAACAATCGAAAAAGAGTTTACAAAGGAAATCGTACAGATAAAAGGAGAGAGGGAGTTCAAATTAGAAAAGCAGGGAATAGAGGAGGTGAAGGAAATTGCAGAGGAATTTTCTATCTCCGATATCAATTTCATAAAGCCGGGGATTGGAGAAACTACTAGAGTTTTATTACGAAGAGTTCCATGGAAAGTACTCATTAATGAAAACTATAAAGAGGATAGTATGATAAATCATATTTTAAGATTAGCAAAGGAAAAGAATGTGCCGATTGTCTATTATCCATTAAGAAATTATAAAGCATGTGGGATCATTCGGAAGTATATAGATGCTTAAAGGATATGGAGGTTTTGACTAAAGGGTCGCTTCAGAAAGACACACTTCCAACGAAGCCGCGCTCTCGCTTCGTTGGAAGTGTGTCTTTCCTCCGCTTATTTATCGTGTGGGAAACATTGTGAAATAAGGTATTTGTATTTAAGAAAGTCTTCAATGGATAGTTACAATAAGGGTATAGAATGTGAGTTTTTTAGAGGTTACATATCATGAAGAGGAAGGCAAACTCAAAGCCTTATACGCTTAATGAAATGTAAACTGCTTATTTGATATAAAGGGTTATTCTGTTGTTTCTCTTCGGATTAGAATAGGAGTTATCTTTTTGTGGATCAGCTCTGTTTGAGGTTTGGGGCGACGTTTCTTTCTTTCGTCCATTTGTGTTACTAATAATTCCATTGCCTCACATGCTATTTTGTCAATTTGCTGACCTATGGTGCTGATTGGAAGGATTGCCTGTCCTGCAATGGGGGAATCATCAAAACCGATGATGCGGTATTCATCTGACAGAGAACCATATTCTCTGAAAATAATATTCAACATACTGTTGGCGTAGGTATCGTTTGCCATAAATAATCCTTTTTTTTGATTCGGGTATGTTATTTTTAAATACTCATATATTTCTAATATATTCTTATGAATTTCCTGATGGGAGTGTCCAAGATCTTTTAAAATCAATTCATGCCTGATATTATTCTCTGAACAGGTATCTTCAAATCCCTGAATACGTCCATAGGAAGGGATGTCCTTTGGAAAAACAGAGTTGATATGCACTAAAATATCACAATTATTTTTAAACAGCAGGCTGGTTGCTTGAACAGCTCCCATATAGTTATCCGTGTTTACACTGTTTACATACTGGTCTTCGCGTTCAATAGTGACAATTGGGATGTTATAAGAGGCAAGTTCTCTAGAGGAAATGGCATGACTTAAAATAATCATGCCCTCAATCTTATAGGAAAGCAATTCCTGAATATATTCCCGTTCTGTTTCAGCGTTGCCTTTGCTCACAAAAACCAGAAATTTATATCCAAAAGTTTTGTAGGTATTTAAAATCTGATTTAACATTTCAGCGTAATAATGTAGATAAAGGTTAGGAATGATGATACCAACGAATTCACTTTTTCCGTTTGCTAATACTTTGGCAAGTTTGTTTTTTTGATAACCTAAATCAATGAGCGCCTGGGCAATGATATCCTGGTTTTCCACAGTAAGGGAATCAGGATTATTAAAATACCGTGATATTGTTGTTTTAGAAAAATGGGTGTATTTTGCAATATCATCAAATGTTACTTTCTTTTTATCCATATAAACCTCCAAAAATGGGAAATTTTCTTTCAATCCTCTTTAGTATACCAGTATAGTTTTGGAAAATCAATCGGAAGTAATAACTGGTTAAGTAACCGGTTAATTTTTTGAAAAAAACTATTGACATGGAATGTAATAAGTGCTAATGTAAGAGTATAAAGTAACCGGTTACTTAACCGATAACTTGATCGATTATAAATAGAATGTAAAAATAGAGAAAGGATGGAAACTATGGCACAGATGGAAAGCAGCCAGTTAGATATGGCTCGGAAAATTGAAAAAAAAGGCATTTCAGAAATTCCTGCCGAAAGCAGACCTGCCTATCATTTGTCATCTCCCGTTGGATGGATGAATGATCCGAATGGATTTTCAACTTACCAAAATGAATACCATTTGTTCTTCCAATATCATCCATTCAGTAACATATGGGGACCGATGCATTGGGGGCATTGTAAGAGCAGGGATTTTATCAGATGGAAATATCTGCCGTTAGCAATAGCACCAGATGAAAATTATGATGAGGGAGGATGCTATTCAGGAAGTGCAATAGAAGTAGAGGGGGAACATGTACTGCTTTATACAGGTGTTACTGATCGATATCTGAAAGATGGGACACATGATTATTGTCAGGTGCAGTGTATGGCAAAGGGAGATGGATTAAATTATAGTAAATATAAGGGAAACCCTGTAATTACTGGTGACAGCCTTCCAAAGGGAGGAAGTACAGAAGATTTCCGAGACCCTAAAATTTGGAAAGAAGGAGAATATTATTATCTGGTAGTCGGCAACCGTAATATGGATGGATATGGGCAGATTCTGCTGTACCGCTCTGATAATTTAGAGCAATGGGTGTTTCTTGCTGTGTTGGATCAGAGTAGGGGAGAATATGGAAAAATGTGGGAATGTCCAGACTTTTTTCCTTTAGGAAATCGGCAGATTTTAATGGTTTCTCCACAGGATATGCGGGCGAAAGGATATGAGTTTCATAATGGAAATAATTCTATATTTATATATGGATATTATGATAAGGCTACATATCATTTTGAAAGAGAGAAAGTTACGTCTGTAGATTATGGACTGGATTTCTATGCCCCCCAGACTTTGCAGACAGCAGACGGCAGGCGGATTATGATTGGATGGATGCAGTCGTGGGATGCCAAGTTAACGAATGATTTCTGGAATTGGTCGGGAATGATGACGCTGCCGAGGGAACTTATATTAAGGAAGGGAAAGATTTATCAGAGTCCTGTTCGAGAATTGGAGTGTTATCGTAAAAATAAAATTGAATATACCCAAAAAAGAATATCTGAAAGGACTGTTCTGAACGGTATCAAAGGCAGGATAATAGACTTGCAGGTTGATATTACAGAATTTGACTTTCATTACTTTGCTATCCATTTTGCGTACAATGAAGAATACGAAATGCTTCTCCAATACAATCATTTAAGAAAATGTCTGACCATAGATAGAACCCATTCTGGTCTGGTACGCGATGTGGTATGCCGTAGAAAAATGGCAGCAGAACCATTTATTTCAGGAACGCAGAAAGAAGTGTTGAGTCTGCGGCTGTTGCTGGATCGGTATTCTGTTGAAGTATTTCTAAATGAAGGAGAAAAGGTGATGTCTGCCGTTTTTCATACTCCTATGGAGGCTGATGGGATAGTTTTTGATACAGATGGAACTGTCTGTATGAATGTTGTTAAATATGATCTCTGTGTTTAAATTAAGGAGTGATTTGTTCATTCCGAGGAAAGGAGTCTGTTATGGAAATACAATATTTAGGTACTGCGGCAGCAGAGGGGCTGCCAGCTCTGTTTTGTGACTGCGAAATTTGTAGGAAGGCAAGAAATACTGGTGGAAAAGAAGTGCGAACCAGAACGCAGTCAATCGTGGATGGAAAGATTCTGATTGACTTTCCGCCGGATACTTACACACATGCGCTCAACTACTCTTTGCAGCTTGGAAAGATTCAGCATTTGTTGGTTACACATTCCCATATGGATCACTTTTTTCCTGTTGAATTGATCCACCGTCATGAGCATTTTGGTCATAAGGCAAAAGGAATGTTATATGTATATGGCAATGAAACCGTAGAGAAAGCATTTTACGATGCAGTACTGATTGACCGGTTTAAAGTGCATCCGCTAGATGAGGCGGTCAAATTCGTCAGATTGAAACCATTTGCTGATTTTACAGCAGATGGCTACCATATCATTCCAGTACCTGCAGACCATGACAAAAGAGAAACTTGTCTGATCTATATCATCGAGAAAGATGGGAAATGCCTTTTATATGGTCATGACACCGGCATGAAGCTAAGTGATGAAGCATGGGATTGTATCTTCAGTTACAAATACGATCTGATATCCTTAGATGCTACTATGGGAAAGAAGCAGATAGACGGCTACCATATGGGACTGCCAGATGATATTATATTCGCAGAGATGCTAGAGGAACGAGGATGTATCTGTAAGGACACGGTCAAAATAATCAATCATTTTTCACATAATGGTGAAATGACCCATGAGCAGTTGGAAGAGTTTGCAAAGGAAAATGGAATGATAGCTTCTTATGATGGTATGAAAGTGTTATTTTAAAAAGGCGGCTGCCAGAATAACACGATAAAATATAAAAAATGAGGAAAGTTGCAATTTCATATTTATAGAATGAACGGTGGTTAGAAAAATAGTGCCATACATGGCACAGAAAGAGAGGAAGATATGGATTATAGGAAGGTTGCCGAACAAATCTATGAAAAAGTAGGAAAAAAAGAAAATTTGATTTCCGCAGCGCATTGTGCGACACGTTTGCGTCTTGTAATTGCGGATAATAACAAGTGCGACAGCAAGGCGGTGGAGGAAATTGAGGGTGTAAAGGGCGTTTTTTTTGCATCAGGACAGCTTCAGATTATCCTTGGTACAGGAACAGTAAATAAAGTATATGATGAATTTCTTCAAGTGTCTGGACTATCTGCTGCCACAAAAGCAGAAGTAAAGCAGGCAGCAGCCGCACAGCAGAATGTTTTTAAGCGAGCCATCAAAACATTAGGAGATATCTTTGTGCCTATTATTCCGGCAATCGTAGCCAGCGGTTTTCTGATGGGTATTATGGAAGCGTTAAATTTCATGACAAATAATGGATTTGTGACATTGGATACCAATAGTTCCATATTTGTATTTGCAAATCTGTTCAGCAATGTGGCTTATACCTTCCTGCCTATTCTGATCGCATACAGCGCAGCAAAAGCATTTGGAGGTAATCCTTATCTGGGAGCGGTTATCGGTATGTTAATGATCCACCCAAACCTGCAGAACGCATGGACGGTTGCAACAGAGGGTGTGCATATCAGGCAGAGTGTATGGTTTGGATTATATGAAATCGATTTAATCGGTTATCAAGGGCATGTTATTCCCGTTATTATTGCTGTATGGGTAATGTGTTTTATTGAAAAGAAGTTACATAAGATTGTGCCAGAAATGTTTGATTTATTCGTAACACCTTTGGTGAGTGTATTTGTGACGGGTTATTTGACATATTCTATTATTGGTCCTTTATTTGTTGTGATTGAAAATGGCATTATTGATGGTATTCAGTGGCTGATTGCACTTCCACTGGGAATTGGAAGTTTCATTATGGGTGCATTCTATGCGCCGACAGTTGTGGCAGGAATCCATCATATGTATACTATTATTGATGTGGGGCAACTCGCAAAGTATGGAGTTACATATTGGTTGCCTTTGGCATCCGCAGCAAATCTGGCACAGGGTGCAGCAACACTTGCAGTTGCAGTAAAGACAAAGAATGCAAGAACAAAATCTATGGCTCTTCCTTCCGCATTCAGCGCATTTATGGGTATTACAGAACCGGCAATTTTCGGTGTGAATATGCGTTACTTTAAGCCTTTTATTTGTGGCTGTATCGGTGGTGCATGTGGTGCACTTTTCGCTTCCATTACACAGCTTGGCGCTAGTGGAACAGGTGTAACAGGATTGTTTGGTGTTTTGCTCTGTCTGAATATGCCAGTTCAATATATTTTGATGATGGCAATTTCCATAGGTGTTTCGTTTGCGCTGACATGGATATTCGGATATAAAGATGAAGAGCAGGAGGCTCAAAAAGTATCAGAAAATACAACAACAGCAGAGAAATCAACAATAGAAGAAACCGTGTTAGAAAATGTGGAAAAAGTAATTTAACGTGAGTTCGGCAAAATAAAAATCCATAAGCATAGTTCTATGGTATAATTTA
>CAJUHN010000103.1 GCA_910585935.1 uncultured Lachnospiraceae bacterium
TGCCTATACTACGCAATGCTTCATAAATAATAGTATCGAGATGTTGTTTTGTAAGGCTTATCATTAATATAAATTACCCTACCCGTATTCTTGCGAATGATGCCATCAGCATATCCGATAGGGGTCACCGCTATCTTTTCTCTTCCACTGGCTTTATAAAATCCAGCCATTGAGGTATCCATTGGGGATTTTTCATAAGAAGCAGCCATGTTGGTGTCAATATCAAAGTTAGAAAAGTGATTAAAAATCTCGAAAATCTCAAATATGTTCCTGTAATGGGCGGAAAATAATAATCATCTGCCTCTTCTATGATATCAAAAACAGAAGTTGGGAGTATCATCGCAGATGGGGAATTATCTATTAATACAACAATATTCCCTTCTAATAAAGACGCGGAAGCCGTATCGGGACGTTCTGTATATTTGAATTTAGGAAATGGATTAAACCAGCTCCTTTTATATAAACATTCCGCTAAGCTCTGCTGATTCATCGTAAGAGAATCAATTTGAATATTCTGGATACGCTCTTTTAAATTCTGTAAAAATGATTGATCTACTCTATCCTTCATATAAGATATCACAATATCTGTTTTAGAACTCTTTCCAACAGATGTGATTTCCATAGAAAGTTCTGGATTTCTTATTCTCCTTCTGATTAAAGCGGTATTAAACACAACTGTTTCTACAAATCCATCTCTAGAACCACGCATAACCCTATCTTTTTCTGGCTCTTCTACTCCTCTCATGGGATAAGTACGACAATCAATTTCAAGTGCTTTGTCATATCCTTCGATAAGAAGTGTGACTACCCCAGATAAAATGCTTCGTATCAAATTTGGTATTTCATTTTCCATATCCACTTCTACATAAGATATCCATTGTTTTGAAAATTCCTCTGCGGTTTCTGTCATTTTATCTTCTGTAATGCCTTCAAAAGAAGACATTAATTTTTGCATCACATCATCTTTGACAAACCCATCGATAAAGAAAAATCCAGCATCTTTTCCCCCTATACGCATTTCTTTATAAATAATATCAAAATTAGTATTAATATCTAATATGTTTTTTAATTTATCCGCATTTTCCTTTAAAGATGAAGTAAGTTGTCCTTTTATCTGGTCCATCTATTTTCACACTTCCTTTCTGCTATTTTTCTATTCTGACCATAAATGAAAAAGATATACCTTTATTTGGGCTTGCTTTGCAAAAATATTTTATATATAATAAAATTATGTCGAAATTTAATCCTATTAAGAAAGGATGAAACTATAAAGTGTATCATATATATTCACTTTGCCTTTCTTATAAGAAAATAGAAAGGAATTAAAAAAATGAAACTCTACCAAAAAGAACTTTCCTGTAATCTAAATATACAATTTTTAAATATATTAGCAAATAATCATGCTTTAAAAACATCTGAAATTTTATGGATCGATATTGAAACTACTGGATTTTCCGCTTCTTGTGCCTATGTTTATTTAATCGGATGCATTTTTTATGAAAATGAAAAATGGAAACTTTTCCAATGGTTTTTAGAAGATAATGATATCTCTGCTGAAAAAGAACTCTTATCCTCTTTTTCAACTTTCCTATCTTCTTTTTCTTATCTTATTCATTTTAATGGAAATGTTTTTGATATCCCTTTTTTGAAGAAACGAATGAAACGATATAAGCTCTCTACAGAATGTTTTACCTCTTTAAAAAACTTTGACTTATATAAAGAAATTCGCCCCCTTAAGCGCCTTTTACACTTATCAAACTTAAAACAAAAAAACTTAGAAGAATTTTTTCATTTCTATCGGAAAGACAATCTCTCTAATAAGGAATTACTTCAACTTTATGAAGCCTATTTAGAACACCCTTCTAATAACTTGCAAAATAGTTTATTATTCCATAATTCTGCTGTCTTAGAAGGAATGTTATGCACTTTTCCTATTTATAGTTATCTTCTATTTCTTTCTGGAGAATTTGAAATCAAACAATGTCAAGTGGAACAATTAGAAAACAAGAATGATATTCTTTCTTTTTTACTTCTTTTATCTTATCCTATCCCAAAAAGTATCAGCTATCATTGGGGAGAATGTACACTGGCAGCCAGAGAATATACTGTTTCTCTTCATATAAAAATATTTCATGGTGAATTGAAATATTTTTATTCTAATTATAAAGAATATTATTATCTTCCTCTAGAAGATAAAGCAGTCCATAAAAGCGTCGCTGCTTATGTAGATAAAAATTATCGGGAAAAAGCGAAACTCTCTAATTGTTATACCAAAAAATCAGGAAACTTCTTGCCACAAACAGCAGAATGGTTTCTTCCCTCCTTTCGGGAAAACTATCATTCTGATTGTTTATATTTTGAACTGACAAAAGAATTTCTAGCTGATAGAGAAACTCAAAAAAAATATCTTCTCTATCAATTTTCTCAAATATAATATAAAATAATTATAGAGATTTTTACTATTAATTGTTTTTTAGCCTGAAAATTGATACTATAAATGTAATTGGAGTATCCATCTGTTAGAAAATTATTAAAGAAGAATATAGGAAGATTATGGCTTTTTTAATTAGAAATTAAAAAGGTCAACAAACTAGCACAAGGAAATAGCTATTTTCAAAAGAAATCCCTCGGAAGACATTAACACTTAATAAGCAGTTTCGTAATCAGTTGCGTATCACTATGTCTGGAACGGAGCGGCTTTGCCAATAGTTCCTTCCCTGTGCGAATTTTTGTTTTTAAGATTAAAATAAACAAATATAAAGAAACGGCATAACTAAAACTACGCCGTTTCCTGAAAACACTACTAGACTATTTTACTTATGACAACTTTTTTTATTAATAGAAAATAATCACTGTTCCTATAATTTCATATAGAAAAATGATTTATGCGATTCATAATTTAACTCTTTATACTTGATAATCTGTTCTGTACTACCTACAAATAAAACTCCTCCTGACCTAAGGGAAGAATTAAACTTCCGATAGACTTCTTCTTTTGCATCTTCTGTAAAATAAATTAATACATTTCTGCATAATATCAAATCATATCCAGTCGGGTAGGTATCTTTTAAAAGATTATGCTGTTTAAACTGTACACATTTCTTCACACTATTATCAATCTGATAAGCATTATCTCCTGCTACTTTGAAAAACTTATCTTTATACTCTTTGGGCAAGCCTACTAAACTTTTAGAAGAATATAAGCCTAACTTCGCTTTTTCAATCACTTGTTTGTCTAAATCAGTAGCTAAAATTGAAATATTAGACATAGGTATATACTTACTTAATAACATCACTAAAGTATAAGGTTCATCTCCCGTGGAACAGGCAGCACTCCATATCTTCAAGTTTTTCCCATGTTTTAAAAGCTCTGGTAAAATATCTGTTTCTAATACCTTCCATTGTTCTGGATTTCTATAAAATTCCGACACATTAATAGTCAAATAATTTACAAACTCTTCTAAAAGAGTTTTTTCTTTTTTAATCGCAATAATATAATCATCATAACCTTTAAATTTATTTTTTAATATTAATGCGTCAATCCTTCTTTTCATTTGTTTCTCTTTATAAGAGCTTAAATCTATTTGCGTCAGAGTAAAGACTTGACTTTTAAATTGTTCGTAATCCATCTGTTTACCTATTCCCCCATAGAATAATTTTATTCTTCTTTTAAAGTTTCTTCTTTTACATCTGCATTATTTTCTAATACTTTTACGCTCAAACTGATTTTTTTCTCTTCTTCATTGAAATCCACAATTTTAGCTGTAATCTCTTGTCCTATTTTTAAAACATCAGCAGGTTTTTCCACATGTTCTTTTGAAATTTGAGAAACATGCAATAAAGCATCCACACCCGGTTCTAATTCTATAAATGCGCCGAAATCTGTCATTCTTGCAACTTTTCCTGTCACCACATTTCCAACTGCATACTTTTCAGCCGCATTTGTCCAAGGATTTTTCTCTGGGAATTTTAAACTCAACGCCACTTTATCCCCATTGATATCTTTAATAAAAGCTTTTACATTATCTCCTATCTTAAATACCTTTTTCGGATTTTCCACTCTTCCCCATGACATTTCAGAGATATGAAGCAGTCCGTCCGCTCCGCCTAAATCAATAAATGCACCAAAATCTGTCACATTTTTTACTGTTCCTTCTACTGTCATGCCTACACTGATCTTTTCAAATAACTCTTTTTGCATCTGCTCTTTCTTCGCCATTAAAAGTTGTTTGCGATCACCGATAATTCTTCTCTTCTTCGGATTGAATTCACTGATAACAAATTCAATCTCCTGTCCTGCATATTTCTCTAAATTCTTTTCATAAGTATCAGATACTAAACTTGCTGGAATAAATATTCTCGTTTCATCTACTACAACACTTAATCCACCCTCTACTACCTGAACTACTGAAGCTTTTAATACTTCCTTATTATTATATGCCTCTTCTAACCTTTTATTTCCCTTTTCAGCCGCTAATCTCTTATAAGTCAATAATACCTGACCCTCTCCATCATTTACTTTGAGCACCTTTGCCTGCATGGTATCTCCCACTTTTACCATGGTAGTTAAGTCCGCATTTGGAGTATTAGTATATTCATTACGAGTGACAATACCATCTGCTTTGTATCCTATATTTAAGATAATTTCATCTGCTTTTACACTGATAATTGTACCTTCTACTATTTCTCCATTTCTTATAGTCTTAATTGATTTCTCTAGCATTTGTTCAAAACTTAATTCTGACATTAGTATGAACCTCCTCAATAATATTATTTGGGGTAGAAGCCCCTGCTGTAATACCTACGCTACCCATGGATTTTAATGCACTCAAATCCAAATCAACAAGTGTCTGTATATAGTAAGTATTTTCACATTCTTTCTTGCAAATTTCAAATAATTTCTGCGTATTGGAACTATGTTTCCCACCAATCACTATCATGACCTCTACGCTTTTTGCAATCTCTCTTGCCTCTATCTGCCGTTCTTTAGTGGCATTACAGATTGTATTTAGAACAATTATATCATAACCCTTTTTTGAAATAATTTCAACTAAATCTTGAAATTTCTTGTAATTAAATGTCGTCTGAGCCACAATACAAAGCTTTTCTTCTTTTATCGTCAATTTCTCTGCTTCCTGTTCTGTAGCAATCAAAATAGCAGGTTTTTCACACCATCCAATAATCCCCTCCACCTCTGGATGTAACTTATTTCCTATAATGACAATTCTTCTTCCCTGTTTTTCTTGCTCTTCCACAATTTTATGGATTTTCTTCACAAAAGGACAAGTCGCGTCCAAAATCTTTATCCCTTTCTGCTCCAGCCTTTTATAAATCTCCTTTCCCACCCCATGAGAACGGATAATAACTGTACCAGATGTGAGAGAAAACAATTCCTCTTCTGTTTCTATCGCCTTTACTCCTTTTTTCTCTAGCTCTTTCACCACTTCTTCATTATGAATAATCGGTCCAAATGTATAAATAGGAAGATTTTCTCCCTCCTCTATTTCTTTATAGACCTGCTCCATCGCTCTTTTCACTCCAAAGCAAAACCCTGCTGTCTTTGCCAATTTCACTTCTATCACAGATTCTTTTCCTCCATTTTTTTCTTATGCAAGTTCATAATATTTTCTACTACCTGTTCTATTGTCATCTGTGAAGTATCGATACAAATCGCATCTTCTGCTTGTCTTAGCGGAGAAGTTTCTCTATTCATATCCTGATAATCTCTCTGTTTGATATCCTCTTTTATTTCCTCTAAATCACATTCTATTCCCTTCTTTTGCAATTCTAAAAACCTTCTTTCCGATCTCGCCTCCACCTGTGCCGTTAAGTAAATTTTTAACATCGCATCTGGAAGCACACAAGTTCCAATATCTCTTCCGTCCATGATTACATCTGTCTTTTTTGCCAATGTTCTTTGTAAATCCACTAATTTTTCCCTCACTGCTGGATAAATACTGATAGCAGAAGCCATTTTTCCAGTTTCCTCTTCTCTCAAAAAGCATGTGACATTCTCTTTATTTAGAATAACCTGTTGTTCCTCTTCTTTATACGTAATTTCCACTTCCACTTGCTGGCAAGCTTCTTTTATCTCCTGTTCCATATCCGCTTTTAAATTCTGTCTTAAAAAATAAACTGCCATCGCTCTATACATTGCTCCTGTATCTACATAAAGATAATTCAGTTTTTTTGCCAATAATTTTGCTATCGTACTTTTCCCTGCTCCTGCTGGTCCATCAATCGCAATATTTTGATTCATATGTGTCATATACTCCTTTTTATTATTCACAGAAAAATGCACAAAATCCATTTTTCTATAATTTTTCTCTATAATTTATAAGTTTAACATACTTTCCTTTAAACTCAAAGAACTTTATAAAAATTTTTTATAGATTTGACATTTAAGCAGGGTTTCCGCTTAAGGCAAGGCTATTCCAACGAAACCGCGCTCTCGCTCCGTTCCAGACGTAACGGACACTAAATTCGCCGAACCCTTGCAGGTTCGCTCATTAAGTGCCAACGTCTTCCAAGGGGTTTCTTTCGGAATAGCCTTGCCTTAAGCTACTTTGTTGATATAATCCAGTTTTTGAAATGTAACTGTGTTTATCACTATGAGCGAATGTTTATGTATGGTAAAGAAACAAAAAAAGATAGTTCACACTATTCTGAACCCAAAAACCACATTTTAGAAATGTATACTGTCAAAAATTTTATGAAGCAATCAATTATACCCCTTCTTATACTACAAACACCTTCCTCAATCCATCTCTGTTCTATCTTTACATTAACAAGATAGAAAAATTCAAAATCATGTGCTAAAATGATATAAAAATCAAGACAATAAAGTAAAAAAACTTTCCAGCCATAACAGTTTGGACTTTTTGCAAGAAGCGAAACGGCGAATTTAGTACCGCTACGTCTGGAACAGAGCGAGAGCGCGGCTTCGCTGGAATACTTCCGTGCCGGAGCGAACCTTTGACGCCCAAATAGACTGAACTGTAACTTCCAACCAACGGTTGAGTCTCTCCAATTCAACCGCTAGTTCGTGTAAAAAACATACAATCAAGTGTATGATTCAAGATGAAAGGAGAAAATATGATGAATCAAATAGAGATTGGAAAATTTATTGCGAAATGCCGTAAAGAGAAAAAATTAACTCAAGCGCAGTTAGCAGAAAAACTGAACATTACAGATAGGGCTGTTTCCAAATGGGAAATGGGAAAAAATATGCCCGACACATCTATTATGTTAGAACTTTGCGAAATACTTGGAATCACCGTAAACGAGCTATTAAGTGGAGAGAAAATTGATATGGAAAATTATGAAAAATATGAAAAAAAGGTAGATGAAAATTTGATTGCTTTGAAGAGAAAAGATGAAAATAACATGACAAAAAATGTGATTATTTCCATTCTTTTTTCGATAACACTTTTGACAGGAATCATGGTATGTCTTATTTGCAATATTGCCATATCCGGCAATTTAACATGGTCACTCATTCCAGTCAGTTCTATTGTTTTTGCATGGGTTATATCATTTCCCAGCATTATATTAGGAAAAAGAGGAATTATCATAAGTCTAATATCATTAAGTGTTTTTATCATTCCCTATTTATTTTTGTTGAGCAGCTTCTTAAAAGTAAAAGAAATATTTTCTATTGGTACAGTGATGGCAGTGATTTCCATTATATTCTTATGGATAATCGTCGCTATTTTTAGCCGTATTGGAGAAACAAGTAAGTTAGTCATCTTAGGAATCACCTTTTTATTAGCCATTCCATTTATGTTTATTGTCAATATAATACTATCAAAAATGATAGCAGAACCTATTTTTGATGTATGGGATATGTTGTCTATCTTTATACTATTGATATTGGCTTTTATTTCCTTTCTTTGTGACTACGCTAAGAAAAAAGGATTGATAAAATAACAAAACTTATTCTTTCTACAAATACATTAAAAATCCAAACAACAATTTTTGTAAACTAGCTTATGACAAGAAAGTAGCTCGTGGCAAAGCACTATTCCAAAAGAAGCCCTTTGGAAAACGTCGGCACTTAATAAGCTGTTTCGCAAGAAGCGAAACGGCGAATTTAGTGTCCGCTACGTTTGGAACGGAGCGAAAGCGCGGCTTTGTTGGAATAGTGCCTTGCCACGAGCGGAAACTCTCACAACAGAAACTCTCATACTGAAAACCTTAATACTTCTTTCACCCCTTTACACATTTCCCCGCTAAATACCCTGTTGACCACGCGATTTGCAGATTAAATCCACCGGTCAATGCATCTAAATCTAATACTTCTCCTGCAAAATAAACTCCCTTTATCAGCTTTGATTCCATCGTAGAAGGATTTATTTCTTTTACAGAAACCCCTCCCCTTGTGATAATCGCTTCTCGAAATCCTCTAAGCCCTGTAATCGTTATCGTAAACTCCTTCAAACAATTCACGATTCTTTTTCTTTCTTCTTTCGTAATCTCATTTGTCCTTTTCTCTTCTTCTACTCCCATATACTCTAACATCACTGGCACTAATTTCGCTGGCAGCAGATTTCCTATGACATTCTTCCATCGCTTATTTTTATTTTCTTCAAACTCTCGTAATAATCTATCTTCTACCTGTTCTCTTGTTAAGGCTGCTTTTAAATCTATGTTGAGTGTGATCTCTCCTTTTTTTAAGGCTTCTCCTACATAACTGCTGGCACTGAGAATGAGTGGTCCACTCACCCCAAAGTGTGTGAACAACATTTCTCCAAATCCTTGGTACAATTCTTTTTTTCCGCCTTTTAGCGATATTGCTACATTTTTTAAAGACAACTCCTGTAATTCTTTTATCCACTCTTCTTTTCCATTCATTGGAACTAAAGCAGGAGATAATTCTGTAATATGATGCCCCATTTCTCTTGCAAAACGATATCCATCACCTGTAGAACCAGTAGCAGGATAAGAATTTCCTCCTGTTGCAATAATGAGCTTATCCCCTTTTATCACCTCTTTATTGGTAAGTCTAACTCCCCGAAACTCCTCATCCTCTATTAAAATTCGCTCCACCTGTGTCTTTAAATGAATATGGACGCCTGCCTTTTGCATCTTCTTTTGTAATATATCGATCACATCAGAAGACTTATCTGATATAGGAAAAACTCTCCCTCCACGTTCCGTTTTTAAAGGCAGTCCCCATTCCTCTAATTTCTTCATCATATCTTGATTGGTAAAAGTATAAAAAGCACTATATAAAAACTTAGGATTAGAAATCACATTTTCAAATAATGTTTCCATATCGCAGTCATTTGTAATATTACAGCGTCCCTTTCCAGTGATGAACAGCTTTTTCCCCAACTTTTCATTCTGTTCCAATATATGAACTTCATTTTTTTCTTCTGCTGCCGCTATAGAAGCCAACATTCCAGCAGCTCCCCCGCCTATGATTAAAATTTTACTCATTTCTTTTCTCCCATGGGCGAATGAAATCTATTTTGATATGATATGCCCAATATTTTTTAAAAGAACACAAATCGTTCCATCTTCCTTTGTAATAAATTCTATATTATCTGAATTTTTATATTGTTCCATCGGTATTTTAATCTCTATTCCTGTATCTGTTGTCAAATGCTGTTTTTCAAACTTTTTTAGCGTATTTTCATTTTGAGGAATGATTTCATCCTCTGCTATCTTATATTTATCCAGTTTTTCCTGAACTTCTTCTTTAAATTCTTCTTTTTCTTTAAAAATCTTTTGAATCACTTGTGGAATATTCAAAGCTCCTTTTTCTTCTAATTCCGTATGAATGATACTTTTTGCTTCCATCTGTGCTTCAAATTGTTCGTCTTCTTTATAATACTTCTTCTGCACATCTTCTACTGCTTTTGTCACAATCGCTATTTTCGCCTTTGCAGATAGCGCATTGCTGCATTTCAAAAACATTCTGGAAAAATAATCTATTTTCTCCCCATTAATCTCAAATTTTTTTTCAATCATGCGGATAGAATAATCTTCTAAATTGATGAACGCAGCTTCTATCAGCCTCTGTCCTTCTGTTGGCAGAATCGCTTTCTGCACGGTTATCGCATTGATATTTCCTATCTCTTCTGTTTTTGTCCGATGAGTATAAGATATTTTGTAATTCATCTTTAATAAGGCGAGATAATTACGCCCTTCCACTCGATATTCTATCACCAAAAAATCTGCCTGTGGAATGTCTATATTTTCATTCATAATATCAAATAATATTCCAGCTAACATTTTGCTGATCGGCACAAAATTTTCTTCCGAATAATCTAAAAGTGCTTGATATACTTGAGATTCTCCTTCATTAAAATGACAAGTCTTTAAATCATCTCCAGAAATCAATTTATAGATATGCCCTTTTAAAAAATCACAAAAATCAGATCCTGTATCAAATGGCATGTCTGATAATACTGGCGCAGCCATAGTAGAATCTAAAATATGTATAATTCCTCGATTGATTCTGATATCATCTTTTTCCATAAATATTGCTCTCCCTTTCTATTCTTTTTTCTCCAGCCATTTTCCTTTCCATGCATATAAAATACAACAAATAATACCAGTAAACCATGTAATCGGATAACCTGCTAAAACCGTTTCGATTCTAGGATAAATAGGAGTCATAATATTTACCCAAATCATGCGGAATACACACAAATTCAATACTAAAATCATCATAGATACCATAGAACGCCCTGTTCCTCGGAATGCGCCACAAGTCACATGACAGATAGCGATAAATGCATAAAATGGCGTACAGATTCTGAGCATCACCATTCCGTAACGAATGACTTCCTCTTCCTGTGAAAATAATTGCAATAAATTCTTTCCCCCAAAAAATAAAAGCATACTCACAATACCTATATAAATTAAACTGATAATACTTGTGATAAAAACGCCTTGTTTTGCTCGCTTCATTTTATTTGCACCATAATTTTGTCCCACAAAGGTCATAGCCGCCATACTAAAACTTCCAATCGGAAGCATAACAAAACCATCAATTTTACCATATGCTCCACAGCCAGCCATGACGAGTTCTCCAAAACTATTAATATTCGCTTGTACTACAACATTAGACAGAGAAATAATAGAGGTCTGTAAACCACTTGGCACGCCTAATCGAATGATTCTGCCTGCCATTCTTCTGTCAACTCCTAACTTTTTAAAATATAACCGATAGGGAGCATCGCTGTGCTGTAATTGTAAAAAGACTAAAACAGCAGATACTGCCTGTGCTATAATGGTCGCTAATCCAACCCCTGCCACTCCCATCTGAAACCAAACTACAAAAATAAAATCTAATACTGTATTCACTACAGAAGCAATACATAAGTAATATAAAGGATGTCTAGAATCTCCCACAGCTCTCAAAATTCCCGCTTCCATATTATAAAGGAGATTAAAAACAGAACCTAAAAAATAAATTCTTAAATATTCTGTGGAATTAGGCATAACTTCCTCTGGCGTTCCCATCCATTTCAATAAAATACTAGCTAAAAAAAAGCCTGCTATTGTTAAAATAACTCCTCCAATTAAACTGAGAGTGGTAGCTGTATGTACTGCCCATTGTAATTTTTCCTCGTCTTTCGCTCCATAATATTGAGCGATTAAAACTCCTGCTCCAGTAGCTATCCCTGTGAACATTCCTATAATCAGATTGATCAAAGAAGAACTAGAACCTACCGCTGCTAATGCTTCTTTTCCTACAAAATTTCCTACTACAATAGAATCTACCGTATTATATAACTGCTGAAATAAATTTCCGATCAAAAGCGGTACAGAAAATGTTAAAATCTGAATCCAAATGTTCCCTTCTGTCATCATCATATTCTTTTTTGACTTTTTTTCCTTCTTCTGTAATAAATTCATAGCTTTCTCCCATTTTTATAATATTCCAAAACTATATCTTTCTGTTTGAGATAACATTACTCATGTCTATATATCATACACCAATTATGACATTTTTTCAATAAAGAAAAATGTATTTATAATTGATAGGGAGAACACTTGGAACAAAGGTTCGCAAAGAGAAGAAGGATTCCAACGAAGCCGCGCTCTCGCTCCGTTCCAGACGTAATGGTACTAAAT
>CAJUHN010000104.1 GCA_910585935.1 uncultured Lachnospiraceae bacterium
GAACCTGTAGGTTCGCTCATTAAGTGCCGACGTCTTCCAAGGGGTTTCTTTTGGAATTGTTCCCTGCCCTAAGCTGCTTTCTCGGCTGTTCTAGGAACGTGTTTCATATTTTCTAAAAAAGAGAGATTTTAATTTTTTTGTTTTTGGATTTTGTAAAGTGTCAGGGAAGTATTATAATGGGGGGTCAACTATTGTATTTTGTAAAGTTATCTATACTACAAACTAGCACAGGAACAAATCTATTCCAAAAGAAGCCCCTTGGAAGACGTTGGTACTTAATAAGCAGTTTCGCGAGAAGCGGGGCTGCGAATTTAGTACCGTTACGTCTGGAACGGAGCGAAAGCGCGGCTTCGTTGGAATAGATTTGTTCCTGTGCGGAAACTTTTGCTCAGAGTATGATTTATTAATAGTTTTTTTATTTAGTTCGCGTATATGGGGAAAGAAAGGTAATGAAAGTAAATAAAATATTTTCCGCTGTTTTGGGGAAGTTAGGTATTATATATTTTGTATTAAAATTATGTTATATTCCAATCGGAATTTTAATAGCTCAAATATTAGCTAAAGTTGTTTCTAATGCAATAAAGGGAAAAACATCACAAGTAATTCAAAATGCAGTTAATTTATTAATAATTTTAGTTAGTTTTCATGTTTGTTATTTAATATTAGAAATATGGCTGGAAAAAAAGAAGCTTTCTGCTTCACATAAATGTAAGATGATGTTATATAAGGGTTATTTAGAAAGACCTTTATGGGAATTATCTAATATTACACAAGGAGATGCGATTGAAAAGTTAAATGATGATTTTGACACAGTGAAAGGAAAATATTTATCACTTTTTCCAGAATTTTGGACTGGAATAATAACAGCTGTGATATATTTTTTTTATTTACAGAATTATAATTTAGGTATAGCAATTATACTACTTGTAATTGCTATTTTGCAGTTAGTACCTCCTATTGTTGTAAAAAAATATTTACAGGTGAATTATGAAAAGACAAGGGAAATAGAAGCTCAAATAACAGATTATGTAATAGCTGCATATAAGGGGTTTACTACTATAAAACTATATGATTTAAAAGAGTGGTACTTAAAAAAGTTGAGTAAGTTACATAAAAAATATATTAAGACAGGAAATGAAGGAGAATTAGCTGGAAGTATTGAGAATAGTATGGATACTTTGATGGAGTATATTTTAAAATATGGAACTTACGCATTTGTAGGGCTTTTTATTGTATGGGGAATTTTAAATTTAGAAATAGGAGTTCAGGTTATCGCACTAGCAGGGAGCTTTTTTTCTTCTGTTAAAACAGTTTTCGGCTCTATTCCTCAATTCAGTATTTCTAAAATAGCAGAAAAGAGGATAGCTTTATGGTTTGAAGAGAGGAATGAAAAGCAACATTTCATAGAAGATCCAAATATTGAATTGAAACATATTTTTTATAATTATGAAGAAAAAGAAATTTTTTATGATGTATCATTCATTATGTCTTGTGATAAAAAAATTTTAATTAAAGGTGAAAACGGTATTGGAAAATCTACTTTGTTTCAATTAATTTTAGGGGAAAAAATTCCTATACAAGGGGAGATTAAAATTGGGGGATTAAATCCAGAGCTGATACAAGAGGAAGATTTAGAAAAGAAAATTTTTTTATTATTACAAGATGATATTGTATTTACAGTTTCGCCTGATGAATTATTCTCTATGATAGGGAGAGAGAAGAAAGAAAAATGTATGCAATATGCTCGGAAATTTGGATTATCAGAAGAAACAATAAAAGAAAAAAGAATATCAGAGCTTTCAGGTGGGCAAAAAAAGCAGGTATATTTATCAATAGCATTTGCCTCTGAAACCTATCTTTTATTATTAGATGAACCTACCAATTATCTGGATGAAAAGACAAAACAGATATTTTATCAGCTATTAAAGGAAAGGGCAGGAGGAGTTATAATTATTTCTCATGATATGTTTATAGAGGAGTTAATAGAGGAAGTTTACGAAATAAAAGATAAAAATATAAAGAGGATAAAGTAACTATAATCTTCAAAAATAAATATTTAGATGTAAAGATAATAATTTTGATTTGAATATTTTTGAAAGGTTAAAGTGGGGATTGTATGAAAGAAAGGAAAAGGATTTATAAGGATTGTGAGAGGGCAATGTATATTCCACTATTTTTTAATTCTGTAAATGAGATTTTAAGTGGGATATTGATTATTTATACAGCGGGGATTATAGGAGATTTTGCAGACGCTGTTTTAAAGATGGATATATCTTATGTTAAGTATAATTTTTATCAATTATTATTTTGTATTTTAATTAATGTTATCATAATTCCAAGCATGGGATTTTTATGTAATGTTTTTATGTTAAAAGGTGCACTCTCTCATGATAGGATTGTATATAGCAGGTTTTTGGATAAGAAATATGAAAATGCAATGCAGATGAAAGAAGGTGAGGTTCAATATAGATTAGAAAATGATCCTATTGAATTTCGCTATTATTGGATGGAAATAGTGACAAAATGTATTTTAATTCCTATTTTGTTGATTTATTTGGGCTGGTGTACTATTCGTATTCATGTTATATTTACCTTATTTACATTTGGAATTTCTCTAATAAAATTAATATTGCCTATTTTATTTCAAAAATTACTGGCAAAATATGATAAAGCGAGCAGAGAATATAGTACAGGGGTTAGAAATATAGAGATAGAAATTTCAGATAGACCATATGCAATCGCTATTCTGCATTTGAAAAAAGCTTTTCTAGAAAGATTAGAATTAAAGTTCCAAAGGTTTTTTGATAAAATCGAAAAAAAGAATATAAAATTGAGAACCATAATAAATCATATATCTACTATATTGGATACCATAGATAATCTTTTGATTTTGCTGGTTGGATCTATATTAGTTGCGAATAAAGTAATTAGTACAGGAGTAGTAGTGTCGATGATAGGATATATTACGATGTTTGATTATATTTTAAATAATATAAACTTTCTCATAGAAAATATACCTATTATGAAAAATTTATTAGAAAGATTAGAAGTATTATATCAAGATCAAGAAGAAGAGGGAGGGAAGGAATTTTTAGGAAAAGAAGCGAATATTTCAGCAAAGCAGCTTAGTTTTTCTTATGGAAATAAAGTTATTATAGATCATAAGAATTTTTCTATTCCTTTTCATAGTAAAACTGCATTATTCGGTGAAAATGGTTCAGGTAAATCTACAATAATCAAAATTTTAACAGGATTAATTCAAGATTATAAAGGTGAGATACAAATTAATCAAGAAAATTTAAGAAATATATCGAAAAAAAGCTGGAGAGAAAAAATCGCATTTGCTACACAGGATAGTTATATATTTGAGGGAACATTAGAAGAAAATATACGTTTAGGAAATCTAGAAGCGAACGATCAGGAAATAAATGAGATAATAAAAGAAATTGGATTGGAATATTTAAAAAACAGGAAGATTTCTATGGAGGATGTTTCAGGCGGAGAACGTCAGAGAATCTCTATTGCCAGAGCTTTAATAAAAGAATCCATCATTTTAATACTAGACGAACCCAATAATAATTTAGATAAAGAAGGGATTCAATGGTTACAGACACTGATAAAAAAGAGTGATAAAATGATTATTTTTGTTTCTCATGAGAAGGAAATGTTATCCTGTGCGAATAATATTATACAATTATAAGATAGGGTTTCCGCTTAGGGCAGGGAACATTCCAACGAAGCCGCGCTTTCGCTCCGTTCCAGACGTAGCGGTACTAAATTCGCAAATCCCGCTTCTTGCGGGTTCGCTCATTAAGTGCCGACGTCTTCCAAGGGGCTTCTTTTGGAATTGTTCCCTGCTCTAAGCTGCTTTATTGGCTGTTCTAGGGAAGTATTCATATGTTTTTCCTCTTTTAATTTCATATTAATCTTCTATCTTGGTCCTAAAAACTTATCCCCATTCAAATGTATCATATGCTCTGGCATCTCTGCAATCCAGACTTCCGTTTCCCATGCTAATGTTTCCGAAAATCTCTTGTACGTCTTAAAATCAAGAAATGCCGTCACAAAGATTTTCCCTGCTGTTACATTCTTTGTCATCTCTATTAATTCCAATATTCTTTTGGAATCCATCGGTCCAACAGAGGTTACTGATTCAACAAAGTAAATCCAGTTTTTATCTTCTCTGTATAAAACCACATCAGGCATTTTATCATGTAAAGTTATTTCAAATCCTAATTCTGTCAGCTTATCAACATTTTTCACCAAATCCTTTTCTATTGTATCACCAACATACAAGCACTCTGAATTAGGTGCAAATCGTGGGGCAAATTCCTCAATAATCGCCTTTTGCAGTTCATTGTGTTTGCCTGTAGAAAACTGAAAATCGGCTTCGTTAATATGCACTGACATCATTGTCATTTTCTTTTTTGAAGCATAAATATCTATCAGCTTTTCGTGGTATTTCATAAATCGACTTATGGATTTTTGCCACTTTGGTGTCCGAAATACCTTTACCATTTGCAATGTTTCTTCTGTAAGCCTGTATCTATAATTAGGACTGTTTGTTGCTTTCCCATTATCCTCTACAAGTGCAGCATTGCGGAAGTGGTGTAATGCTTGCTTACGAAATGTTTCTCTGCTATTTTCTGCATAAGTCGATCCATAATATGTATTTGCAAACTGAATCATATCATGAATACGAATCCACTCATTCCCTGCATCCTCCCACGCCGTATCTTGCTTTATTCCTGCCATTGCCAACAGTACATAACAACAAATATCCGTCTGCTGCGCTTTGGGCATTCCAAGCATTTTCAGAAACTCTCTTGCCTCATCAATTTTATTCACAGTACCCCTCCAATATCATATTACAATTATGTTCCGACATATCCTTGCTTTTCATCAGTTTTCTCCCCATTTCTTGTATGCTCTCTAAATCAGGTATAGGCATAGCATTAATTTCTGTCGAATTTACCTGAGTTGAGCCATTTAAAATTCTATAATATTCATCGTAAAGAGTAGAATTAAAAATCACATACAATCCATATACAAGACACTCTGACATTTCCGCTATTAAACCATCTACAAAATTAATCTTATTCTGTGTACTAATTTTCTTATATTGTGGATATTTTTTCGACAAATATACCCCACACTGCAGTCTGCGGCGTTCTTCCTTTGCAGTAAAACGCTTTACAAATAAATAGTTTCGATTATCCTGCATTAACCCTCTTTGGTCAGTTACAATATACTCATGTTCTTTCTGAATAGGAAACTGTACTTCTCCCTGTTTGATATGTTGTGAATAAAAGAGTGGAATTGCACCTTCCTCTACATCATCACGAAGTATCTCACGATTACGAAAATCAACTGTCAACCCTGTTTTCATTTTTAATCCAATATCTGGCAGTGTTTTGTCAAACTTATGTAATCGTTCTAATACCGAAACTTCTTTTTCATTTGTTACCAAATACACATAATAATCACTTCCCGACACTACAAGACTGTATGGCACTGTCAAGGAAGTCAAATTATCAAAATCATTATTTGACTGCGAGGAAGTGATTATAATTTCCTCTGGTATTTTATTTGTCTTTTTTACTTTTATAATAATCGTTTCTTGCAAAACATCCTCTATATCAAACACTTTATTTCTGCTTACAAACAAATGGATATGTTCTAATTTCCCTTCTGTTAGAAAATACTGCCTGAAACGCTTAAAATAAGCTCCCGAAGTCCATGAACGAGGAATAATATATACCATTTCTCCATTAGTATCAAGATTAAACAAACCCATTGCAGCAAAAATGAAGTATAAATTTGGTGTGCCATAACAAACCTCTGGCATTACAGTTGCCTCTGGTGCATCTTTTGATATCTTTCTATAAGGAGGATTGCCAATTACAAAATCATATTTCTGAGGACTAGAATTACCTCCTAACATATGATTAAAATCCAAATACTGACTTGTAATATAATTATCTGTAATAATCTGTATCTGAATATGTTTTTTAGAATTTGCCTGACAAATTTGCAGGTTTTCTTTTAGTAATCCTAAAATATTGTCATCATTTTCATAACAGGTCAATTCTATTGTTTGTATGGAATCAATCTGTTCGAATCGTTCTAAAAATGCACATGACAATATACCTGATCCTGCTCCTGCATCCAAAATACTAATTTTAGATTTATTTTTAGGAATAGTATATAATCCAGCCATAAAATATGCCGTTTCCTTACTTGTAAAGAATTGACCATACTTTTTGCGCTGATTTTTAGGCATATCATCAATATATTTATTTGTATGTTCAATAATGTAATCTAACATCATTTACCTTCTTTTCTATAATTAGCTAAAACCATGCTCCTTATCTCTATCCACATTATGTAGCGCATCGCCTTTGATACTTATAAAATCTTTTTTTTGATAAATTTCTTAGTTCTTGCTCATAATGTTGAGCATAGCTATATATTTCAGAAAAAATATCTAGTTTTATCTGTCTTAATGAACATAGTATTCCATTAAGCTTCTTGATTTCATATATGTTACTATCTTTCTTACATTCTGCATATAACTTTATTATTTGCTTATGCTCAACCATCTTTCCATGCTTTATTCCCACTCCAGTAACAACTTTAAAATTGTTTGGTTGATAATAATGACCCTTGTAAACAGTTCTAATAAATCTTATTTTATAAGTATTATTTCATTCAACTAGCACAACGAGTTAATTTAACAGATAACCACTCTATCAATATAGAACTAAATGTGACAATCACTAACAATCCTGTTTCAGAGAATAAAACTAGCCCCTGCAAGGAACGAATTCCAAAAGAAGCCCCTTGGAAGACGTCGGCACTTAATGAGCGAACCTACAAGTTCGGCGAATTTAGTACCGTTACGTCTGGAACGGAGCGAGAGCGCGGCTTCGTTGGAATCGTTCCTTGCAGGGGCGGAAACTCAGTCAAAAAGTAAAACAACTACCTAACAAACTAAAAACAAACTAAGAATCTAAACTTACAAACCTACTTTTTACCCATATTCCTCTTAATCACTTTCAAACGTGTAAATTCTTCTCTTTCTTTTTCCTCTAATGCATTTGTAATACTCTTCACTCGTTCTGTATAGGTAGGAATCGTAATATTTTTGAGTGCATTTGCCCGTTTTTGAGTTTTTTTAATATTACTCGCTAACCGATATGCAGAATTTTCCACCATAGACAAACGAATGGTCAATTCTTTTACCTTTTCAAATTCTTGTTTCGCTTCGTCTAAAGATTCTCTCGTGCTATAATAAGCATAAGTCGGAAGATTAGGCTGTTTGGTATGTTCCACCAGAGGAATTTCCGTTCCCATAATACTTCTAGTCTTTATCCGAATAGAATCTTCAATAGGAATGGTATGAGAAATTTCCTGCACATAGTTAATACCCAGTTCAATATTGGCATGTTGCAAAGCCTGATACGCACGAGTGAAAGTCTGATCTATTTCAGTCTGAATTCCCTTCGCTTCATCAATTAAATCCATCAGTTCTCGAATTAAGATATTCCTTTTTTTATCCATTAATTCATATCCCTGTTTAGCTAGAGTCAGGGAATTTTTAGCTAATATTAGATTGCCTTTGGTGGGAAATGTATTCGGATCCATACAATCACCTCTTAACTTTCTTGTGCAGCGTTATAATATTTATCCAATATTTTTGTGTCCACACGGTCAAGTTCTTCCTTTGGAAGCATACGAAGCAATCGCCAACCAATATTTAATGTATCAATAATAGAACGGTTTTCCATAGCTCCCTGACCGACAAACTCAGTTTCAAAAGCTTTACCAAAAGCCAGATATTTCTTATCAATAGGAGAAAGTTCATCTTCACCAATAACAGAAGCGAGATTTCTAGCTTCTCCTACTTTCGCGTAAGAGGAGAATAATTGATTCGCGATATCTTGATGGTCTTCTCTAGTATATCCTGCCCCGATGCCATCTTTCATAAGACGGGATAGAGAAGGAAGAACATTAATAGGAGGATAGATGGACTGTCCATGCATCGCTCGATCTAAAACAATCTGTCCTTCTGTAATATATCCAGTTAAGTCAGGAATCGGATGGGTGATATCATCATTTGGCATAGTTAAGATGGGAATCTGTGTGACAGAACCGTTCACTCCAGCTACAATCCCTGCACGCTCATAAATAGTTGCCAGTTCACTATATAAATAGCCCGGATATCCTTTTCTGGAAGGAATCTCTCCTTTACTAGAGGAAACTTCACGCATCGCTTCTGCAAAAGAGGTCATATCTGTGAGAATAACTAAAATATGCATACTTTTTTCAAACGCTAGATATTCCGCAGCAGTCAGGGCGACTTTTGGAGTGATCAGACGTTCCACCACAGGGTCATTTGCCAGATTTAAAAACATGACCACATGAGAGGAAACGCCACTTTCTTCAAAAGTACGCCGGAAAAAATTAGCGACATCATATTTTACACCCATAGCAGCGAACACAATCGCGAACTCTTCGTCTGAATTATCCCCCAAGGAAGCCTGTTTTACAATCTGCGCTGCCAGTTGGTCATGAGGAAGACCATTTCCAGAGAAAATAGGCAATTTCTGACCGCGGATTAAAGTGGTGAGTCCATCAATCGCAGAAATACCTGTGCGAATATAGTTACGGGGATATTCACGAGTCACAGGATTGAGAGGTTTTCCATTGACATCTTCCTTTTTTTCTGGAATGATTTCTCCCAATCCATCGATGGGCTGACCGATTCCATTGAAAGTACGCCCTAAAATATCAGGAGAAAGAGCGATTTCCAAAGGATGTCCAGATAATTTTGTATGAGTGTTTTTGAGGGATATATTATCTGTGCCCTTAAAAACCTGAATCACTGCTTTATCTTCATATATTTCTACAATACGACCTAGTTTTTTCTCCTTTTCATCTACTGTAATTTCAACAATCTCATCAAAAGAAGCGTTTTGTACTCCCTCTAAAGCCACCAGAGGACCATTAATTTCACTTAAACCTAAATATTCAATTGACATAAGAAAGCCCCCTTTTAAGCATTTTTTTCAATAACTTTATCATAAAAGACATCAATCGCCTTTTTATAGTCATTGAATTTATATAAAGCATCATTTTCTACATCATATTTCATAGCAATCACTTTTTCAAAAATATTATCCTCTTTTAAAATCGACATAGGCATTCCCATAGATACTAATGCTCTGCATTTTTGATATAGATATAAAATCGTTTCCATCATTTTCATTTGTTTTTCTAATGGAACACAGGTATCTTCTTTATGAAATGCATTTTGCTGTAAAAATCCAAGCCGAATCACACGAGAGATTTCTAAGATGAGTTTTTGATCATCAGGAAGTACATCACTGCCGATTAACTTCACGATTTCCATTAAACTACTTTCTTGATTTAAAAGTGCTACAATCTGATTTCGATAATCCACAAAATCAGAACCAACATTATCAGCATACCAAGGTGCTAGATCTTCTAAGTATTCACTGTAACTGGTCAGCCAATGTATCGCGGGGAAATGTCTGGCATAGGCTAAAGACTTATCCAGTCCCCAAAAGCAGCGGACAAAACGCTTTGTATTTTGTGTGACAGGTTCGGAAAAGTCACCACCTTGTGGAGAAACAGCACCAATGATAGAAACAGAACCTTCTGTGCTATTTAAGTTTCGCATCATGCCAGCGCGCTCATAAAAGGCAGAAAGACGAGAAGCGAGATAGGCAGGGAAACCTTCTTCCGCTGGCATTTCTTCCAAACGTCCAGACAACTCACGCAGAGCTTCTGCCCAACGGGAAGTAGAATCTGCCATGATCGCGACATCATATCCCATATCCCTATAATATTCAGCTAATGTGATACCTGTATAAATACTAGCTTCACGCGCAGCAACAGGCATGTTAGAAGTGTTTGCGATTAAAGTAGTTCTATCCATCAAAGGATTTCCAGATTTCGGGTCAACTAATTTGGAAAAGTCCTCTAGAACTTGTGTCATTTCATTTCCTCTTTCTCCACAGCCAATATAAACAATAATATCAGCATCTGACCATTTTGCAATCTGATGTTGTGTCATAGTCTTTCCTGTTCCAAAACCTCCCGGAACAGCAGCCGTACCACCTTTTGCAATAGGAAATAAGGTATCTAAAATACGCTGTCCTGTGATCAGAGGCTTAGAAGCGGGGTAACGGCTATGAGTAGGGCGTGGCACACGAATCGGCCAAACCTGTGTCATAGTCAGATTTACTTCGCTGCCATCTTCTAATTGCAGTACAGCAATTGTATCTTTTATTGTATATTTGCCATCTGGCATAACAGAAAGAATAACGCCTTCTAAATCAGGTGGGATCATAACTTTATGGACAACGGCAGAAGTTTCTGGAACTTCTGCAATAATTGTGCCACCATATACAGTCTGATTCGGTTTAATAACCATATGAGTTTCCCATAGTTTCTCTGTATCTAGGCTGTCTACACTGATACCACGGCTGATATAAGCGCCAGAATTTTTAGCGATTTCTGCTAAAGGTCTTTGAATTCCATCAAAAATATTTGTGATGATGCCGGGAGCTAAGGTGACAGAAAGAGCATTTCCTGTAGCTATCACTTCTTCCCCCGGTTTTAAACCAGAAGTTTCTTCAAATACCTGAATGGTAGTCTGATCAGAGGTAAGACCAATTACTTCGCCTACCAGCTTTTCTTTTCCGACATATACCATTTCAGACATTTTGAATCCTGTATTTCCTTTTATATAAATAATAGGACCATTAATACCAAAAATTTTACCTGTCTTTGTCATAAAAGCTACCTCTTCTCAATTATTTATTAATAAATGTAAATGCCTCTTTTTTTTCTTTTAATTTGGTTTCAAAAGAATTATCAATTAAAATATTCTTAGAAGGAATAACAGCACGAGTTCCACCTAAAAAGCTAGTTTCACTCACTGTAATAGGACAGTTCGTGGCGGTTTCTAAGGAAGTTAAGAAATTAAAATCCGCTGGGTCAATATAAATGGTGATAGCTTCATTTCTGGCAAATTCCTTTGCCTCTTTGATCTGCTTAACCAATAAATCCTGATATTCTCCCGTGGTCATAAATTGTTCTAAAAGTTTCCTCACTTCTGTAAATAATTCATTTTTCCGCTGTTCATGTATCTTGCTCATTTCTTTTTTTATTTTAATCTGTTCTTTTGAAAGCTCTTTATTTTTCTCTTTTTGTAGGCTGTCTGTTCCTATTTTTATCTGTAAATCAGCTTTTCTGACAGCATTTATTTTATGATCCTCAAAGACTTTATTTAAGCCATTTGTATAATCATCAATCATTTTTGAACTCTTTGATGTAGCGCTTTGGATAGATACATCCATAAAATGTTTTAATTTTTCTTCCGTTGTCATAATAATCTCCATTCTTACACTATTTTTGGCGATCAAAGCAGATAGTTGAGATCTGCTTTGTCTATAACGGATGAGGTTAAACTTTCTTTTATAATTTTAAACCTATTGCTTCATTCACATAAGCAGTGATGAAATCAGGTTTACGTCCTGTTCCGTGTCTATCCGGAATCTCTACAATAAGAGGAAGTCTGTGATTGAGTTTAATATCATCTATCACATCGGGATATTCACGACCGAATTTTTCCGTGAGCAGTACAATTCCAATCGTCTTATCAGTCATCACTCTATCCAGTTCCTCTTTTAGTTCCTGCCTCTCATGAATAACACAGCCTTCTATGCCCGCTAGGCGCATACCTGTGTATGTATCCACATTATCACTGATAAGATACATTCTCATAATATTAGACCTCCTTTTATTTTTATATTAAAACAGATAATTGCGAACCTCCTAGTTGTGAAACTCCAAACACCATATAAATACTGATTTTTCCGAATCTCACTTCTACATCTCTCCCTCCCCCCACACTTAGATTTCATAGCTTATCATAACATTCACTTTTCAAAATCCAAAATTCAAAAAGTAAAGTAGAACAGCCACAACCTAGCGGAGGCAAGGAAGTATTCCAAAAGAAGCCCCTTGGAAGACGTCGG
>CAJUHN010000105.1:0-5688 GCA_910585935.1 uncultured Lachnospiraceae bacterium
TATTCCATAAGAAGCCCCTTGGAAGACGTCGGCACTTAATGAGCAAACCCGCAAGGGTTCGCGAATTTAGTGTCCGCTACGTCTGGAACGGAGCGAAAGCGCGGCTTCGCTGGAATACTTCCTTGCCGCAGCGTCCCTTTTTGACTTTCGCAATCCCCCATCTTTTTATATTCTTTCAGTCCTTTTTCATTGTTCCTTCTGTTACACATTACATATAGTATATACTGTTATGTGTAACTTATCATCCTATTTTTCAAAATTTCTCAAACTTTTTTCAAAAAATACAGAACATATATTCTTTTTTATAAAAATTTTAATATTTTTAGAATTATATTTATGTCAAAATAAATCTTAAGCTAAATTTAGTTGATCTTAACTATATTAGATTATTTTCTGTATAAGAACATTGAAGGAAGTAATATAAAATTTTGTCGTTCTTTGATAATATAAAAAGCTAGGGAGAGTGAATTGGAATATAATCAGATGAAATGAAAAATCCCATAGAAACTACTTGCAAAATACTAAATTTCCTGTAAAATATAATTCAATAAAACTTATCTATCTTTGGTGTGGATAGATATTTTTAAATTTTTAATAAACGGAAGGAATTAAAATATGATTAGTGCAAATAATGTAACTTTAAGAATTGGAAAAAAGGCCTTATTTGAAGATGTAAATATTAAATTTACAGAAGGAAATTGTTATGGTCTAATTGGCGCAAATGGTGCTGGTAAATCTACTTTCTTAAAAATTTTATCTGGACAGCTAGAACCTACCTCTGGTGATATCGTCATCACCCCTGGTCAACGACTCTCTTTCTTACAACAAGACCATTTTAAATATGATGCTTTTCCTGTACGAGATACTGTCATTATGGGAAATCAACGCCTATATGATATCATGAAGGAAAAAGAAGCAATTTATGCAAAAGAAGATTTTACAGAAGAAGATGGTATTCGAGCGAGTGATTTAGAAGCTGAATTTGCTGACTTAAATGGCTGGGAAGCAGAAGCAGACGCAGATACTCTATTAAATGGTCTCGGCATTTCAGATGAATTACATGATAAACTTATGAGTGAACTCACAGGTTCTCAAAAAGTAAAAGTTTTACTCGCTCAGGCACTTTTTGGCAATCCTGATATCTTATTATTAGATGAGCCTACGAACCATTTAGACTTAGATGCCATCGCTTGGTTAGAAGAATTTTTAATTAATTTTGAAAATACTGTAATCGTAGTGTCCCATGATCGTTACTTTTTAAATAAAGTCTGCACACATACCGCTGATATTGACTATGCAAAAATACAGCTCTATGCTGGAAACTATGATTTCTGGTTTGAATCCAGCCAACTTCTTATCAAGCAAATGAAAGAAGCAAATAAGAAAAAAGAGGAAAAAATTAAGGAACTTCAAGAATTTATTCAGCGTTTTAGTGCAAATGCTTCTAAATCAAAGCAAGCAACTTCTAGAAAAAAAGCGTTAGAAAAAATCCAATTAGAAGAAATTAAACCTTCCAGTCGAAAATATCCCTATATTGATTTTAGACCCGAACGTGAAATTGGAAATGAAGTTTTAACAGTAGAAAATTTAACAAAAACAATAGATGGTGTAAAAGTATTAGATAATATTTCTTTTATTGTAAATCATGATGATAAAATCGCTTTTGTAGGTGGAAATGAATTAGCTAAAACTACTTTATTTAAAATTTTAGCAGGAGAATTAGAACCCGATTCCGGTAATTATAAATGGGGCATTACCACAAAGCAAGCATATTTTCCAAAAGATAATACAAAAGAATTTGATAATGAATTAACGATTTCCGATTGGCTCACCCAATACTCTCCTGTAAAAGATGTCACTTATGTGAGAGGTTTTTTAGGACGTATGCTCTTTGCTGGTGATGATGGAATTAAAAAAGTTAAAGTACTTTCAGGTGGTGAAAAGGTTCGCTGTTTATTATCTAAAATGATGATAGCCGGAGCTAATGTATTAATTTTAGATGAGCCAACCAATCATTTAGATATGGAATCTATCACCGCTTTAAACAATGGTCTGATCAAATTTTCAGGTGTCGCCCTATTTTCTTCTCATGACCATCAATTTGTACAAACAACGGCAAATCGTATTATAGAAATTATACCAAACGGATTAATTGATAAGATAACTACTTATGATGAATATCTAGCAAGCGACGAGATGGCGAGAAAACGTGAAGTTTATCGCTTACAAGAAGATGATAATTAATTCAAAAACAATCCCTCCCCTTTAGCATAAATAATAAACTATAATCTCTACACCAAAATAGGCGGTTACTCACACCGCCTATCATCTAAAAACTTCCTTACAAAGTCATCTCTTTTTCTTTATTTTCCATTCATTCTTTTTCTTTTCTATACTTTTCCAGTCTATAATAAAAAGAACGGATAGATATACCCATACGAGCTGCTGCTTCAGGTGCATTTATCTTTTTCTCTTCCCAATCTTTTAAAACAATATGAAAATCCTCATTTAGCTCCAACTGAGGACGTCCAAATTTCACTCCTCTCAATTTTGCCGCTGCAATTCCTTCTGCCTGCCTTTGGCTGATATTTTCTCTTTCATTTTCTGATACAAAAGACAACAACTGTAAAACGATATCAGAAATAAAAGTTCCTAATAGGTCTTTGTTTCTTGTTGTATCTAACAACGGCATATCAATAACAATAATATCTACTCCTTTATCTTTTGTAATACTTCTCCATTGCTTTAAAATCTCTTTATAATTTCTTCCTAATCTATCAATGGACTTTACAATTACAACATCCCCCGCCTTTAACTTCCTTATCATTTTTTTATAAGCGGGTCTATTAAAATCCTTTCCAGATTGTTTATCAATATAGAGATCGGATTTTTTTATATGATAAGGTTCTAATGCCGTTAATTGTCTATCCTCATTTTGGTCTTTTGATGATACTCTTATATATCCATAAATATTTCCCATTTTTCTTCCTCCTAAAGTAAAATATTCATCTATTTCACTTTAACGTATTTTAGGGAAAATTTCACTTATAATTTTTTCCAAAACCGCGTTTTTAGCGCCTTTTCTAGAAATTACCACATATTTGACCAAAGGTTCGCGAGGGAAAGAACTCTTCTAACGAAACCGCGCTTTCGCTCCGTTCCAGACGTAACGGTACTAAATTCGTAGCCCTTTACAGGACTACTCATTAAGTGCTGACGTCTTCCAAGGGGTTTCTTTTAGAAGAGTTCTTTCCCTCGCTAGGTTGTACCATAAACAAATTTCAAAAAACAATATTTGAAACTGACCACTTTAAAACAAGAAAATATATTCTTTTTGACCACCTATATTTTAAAATCAGCCGACTATCTTAAATCTATTGAAAGTAATATTTATTTTTCTTATAATGATATCAGAAAAGAGAGGTGGCTATTGTCAACTACCCAGTCGTACTAGCAGCTTACGCCTACGACAAATGAAAGGAGTTTATTTATGAAAGTCGAAATAAAAATCGACAGTTCCTACACTGAGCCTAAAGTACTTATATTCACTGATTCGGTGACAGAAGATATTCATCATATTGTAAAAAAACTATCAGAAGATGTTCCACAGATAATTTCTGGTAGTAAAGATGAAAAAATTGAAGTGCTAGAACAAACCGAATTAATTAGAATTTATGCCAATACGGGAAAAGTTTTTGCTGTCACAAATAAAGGAGAATACACTTTACGCCTCAGATTATATGAAGTAGAAGAACGATTAAATCCTCATCAATTTGTCCGCATTTCAAATTCAGAGATTATTAACTTAAAACAAGTCAATAACTTTGATTTGAGTTTTACAGGTACAATTTGTGTTAAATTGTCCAACGGAACAACAACCTATGTATCTAGGCGATATGTTTCTAAAATCAAAAAAATATTAGGAATATGAGGTGAAAAAAATGAAAAGGAAAATTATTTTACGTGGTGCTTTAGGGTTTCCATTTGGAATTTCCATAGGATATTTCATCACTATCCTTACTTCTCTTATATGGGCGAATGGATATTACTCGCCTTGTGTGCCTGAACTGATCTCTATCATGGGAAATGAAATCAATGCTGTTATTCTGCAAACACTACTTTGTGGATTATTAGGTATAGGCTGTGCAGCGAGTTCTGTAATATGGGAAATAGAATCTTGGAGTATTGTTAAACAGACTGGAATTTATTTTGGAATTATTTCTGTAATAATGATGCCGATTGCCTATTTTACCTATTGGATGGAACATAGTATTATGGGATTTTTAAGTTACTTTGGAATTTTTATTCTGATTTTTATAATTATCTGGATAATACAATTTATAATTGGCAAACACACCGTTAAAAAAATGAACTCAAATTTATATAAAACTAAATAAATACACTTACCTTTCCATCCAAAAAAATTTTTGCAGAGATTTTCCTTTTTCAGAAGAGTCATCAATCTAGCGAAGGCAAGGAAGTATTCCATAAGAAGCCCTTGAAAGACATCGGCATTTCATGAGCAAACCCACAAGGGTTCGCGGATTTAGTACCGCGTACTCTTACACGGAGCGAAAGCGTGGCTTCGCTGGAATACTTCCTTCCCGAAGCCCCCTTTTGCTCACTCCCTAACTAAAATATTCTTCAATAATTCCTCTGGTATCTTTAAATTCCCCTTTCCACACCCTAAATCAATATCTGGCTTTGTGCTTCCATGAAAATCTGACCCTCCGGTAATAAATAATCCATATTTTTTAGCCATTTCTTTCATATGATAATCATCTATCTGTGTATTCAAAGAATAAATAGCCTCTATTCCTTCTAATCCTAATTCTTTTAAATATTGAACCAATTCCTCTAATTCTCTTAACTCCAAATGATACAATAATGGATGTGCCAATACTATTTTTCCATTTGCTAATCGAATCAATTCTGTCGCTTCTTCTGGTGTAATTGTTTTTTTAGGAACATAACAAGGACATCCCTGTCCGATATATTTTTGAAAGGCTTCTTTATAATTTTCCAAATACCCTTTTTTCTTCATCATTTTTGCAAAATGTGCTCTAGTCAAAATAGCATTTCCATATTCCTCTTTCATTTCCTGCATCGTGATAAAGATTCCATTTTCCTCTAATTTCTTCAATAACTCTTCATTTCTTTTTTCCCTAGATTTTTGAAATTGTTCTAATTTCTCCTGAAATTCTTTCTTTTGATAAGATAATCCATATCCTAATAAATGAATATCTCTTCCTCTATATTCTGCTGATACTTCAATGCCGGGAATGAGCAGAATATCCTTATTTTTCGCTGCTTCTTTCGCCTCTTCTATTCCTGCTACTGTATCATGATCTGTCAACGCAAAAGCAGCTAAATGTTTCTCTAAAGCATAATTCACTAACTCTTTTGGAGTATATGTCCCATCTGATACATTAGAATGTACATGTAAATCAATATACTTCATTTTAAATACTCCTCTCTCTTTGCATTTGTAATAAATAATTATGAAACTCTGAACACCATATCAATACTGCCTTTCCCAAAATTCTTTCTGCGCATCTCACCACTTCGATTTCATAGCTTATCATAACATTCACTTTTCCAAAAGTAGAACAGCCAATCAACAAGCGGAGGCAAAGAACTATTCCAAAAGAAGCCCCTTGGAAGACGTTGGTACTTAATGAGCAAACC
>CAJUHN010000105.1:5698-12056 GCA_910585935.1 uncultured Lachnospiraceae bacterium
TGTTGGAATACTTCTTTGCCGTAGCGCCCCCTTTTGACTTCCACAATCACCTATACATTTGTAAACATTTTCTGAAATGTATCTCATGTCTAGGATTTAACAACCATGCAGATAATAGGATAAATAAAATGGATAACAAAATTTGAATCGTCAAACTAATGAGCACCCAATTTTCTATCACCCACCCTTTTTCTAATGGAGCATAAGAAGCTGCTAATGTCTGAATCAAATTCGCATTTTGCACTTGTTCTGAAATTAAAGCTCCATAGGTAATAGCAGGATTGAATAGCAAACAATAAAACCCTTTTCCTATTCCGTTCTTAAAAATACTCATACTATTTCCATCTAAATATTTTATAAAGATAAGACATCCATATGTGCCAAATACCAAAATAATAATAGTAAAATAGGTGAGTACTGTAGATGTTGTAGTCCTACGGCTAATCGTAGAAAAAAAGATCCCAATACTCCCTAAAAAGAAACCGGTTATAATAAGTGTTAATAATAAAATAAATAAATCCCACCATTGTATTCCACCAAATATAAACACAATGGATAATACTGGCAGGCTGGATATCGCTAAAATCCTCACAATGTGAATAGCTGCTTCTAGCTTACCAATAATAATAGAAAATGGTGTCATTTTGCTAATGAGCAAAAGGTCTAATGTTTTTCTTTCTTTTTCTCCTGTAATGCTTCCTGCTGTGATGGTAGGAATAATTAGCATAAACATTGCCAGTTCAATATAAGCCATAGTAGAATAAATATTCGTTAACCCTGAAATTTGCCCAAAATATCTGCTTTGATTCATAATTCCTGCAAAAGCGAGAAAACTCAATGCGCTCAAAATGCTGTTAAAAGCGAATAATACTAAAAAAAACCGAACACTTCTCACATTAGCTTTCATTTCATTTTTATAAACTGCATTTGCCATATCGTTCCTCCCCTCTCTAGTCTTTTGTGATCTCAATAAAAATAGATTCCAGATTATCTCTCTTTCTTCCATAAGAAACAACTTCTATTTTAAGTGCAATCATCTCTTCTAATAATTTTGCCTCTTCTTCTTTTCCCCCCATAAAAGTCACTTGAAATTCTGTTCCATCAATGGATACTGATTTCACTAATGGATGGTTTCTTAAATACTTTCTGGATAATTCTGGATGGTTTAATACATGTATTAGCAGAGGATTTTCAATATTCACTGCTGATACAATCTCTTCTATGCTGCCCTGTTGTATCATCGTTCCATTTTTGATGATTCCAATACTATTGCACATCTCTGAAAGTTCTGCTAAGATATGAGAACTGATGATCACTGTCTTTCCATTCGCACATAATTCTTTTAAAATTCGCTTTAATTCAAAACGAGAGCGAGGATCTAAGCCAGAAGCAGGTTCATCTAAAATCAAAATATCTGGATTGTGTATCATAGCGCGTGCTAAGCAGAGTCTCTGTTGCATCCCTCTTGATAATTCATCTACATAAACTTCTGACTTTTCTATTAGTCCTACCTTATCCATTAAAGACATACAATATTCCTTTATCTCCTGTCCTACTAACCCATAAGTAGAAGCATAAAACTCCATATATTCCATTACCTTTAGATTATTATAAATCCCAAAAAAGTCTGGAACATATCCAATTTTATCTTTTAATTGATCTGCCTCTTTTAAAGCATCTATCCCTTCAATCCACACTTGTCCACTATCTGCCCTTAAAAGCCCAGCCATTATTTTGATCGTAGTTGTCTTTCCTGCTCCATTTGGACCTACAAAACCAAATAGTTCTCCCTTTTTCACTTCCATATTAAGACCATTCAAAACCTTATGCTTTCCATAACTTTTTTGTAGATTTTCTATCCTCAGCATGTTCTCTCACTCCAATCTACATTACATATTCTGTCTTCCATACTATTTTTTTCTGATTACAGATACTAATGGCAAACGTATTTCTTCATATTTTTCAGAACTGTCTGTTTCTGTATATTGTACAATTAAAGAATATACTCCATTTTTTTCTGTCAGATACTTATCAATCGTTTCTATATTAAATTCTATATGGTTTAAATCTACTAACTCATATTCTAACGTACTGGGATTATAAAAATAAGCATCTCCAGAAAATGCATGATAATATTGATTTCCTTCTTCTACTATTCTAGGAGAAAATCTCACCTTTTTTAAGCCCTCTCTATCTCCTAAATTATATTCTAAGCGGATACTATGATTATAAATAGAATCTGTTTTCGCATTATAAGAAGGTTCTTTATCAATATTGTTGATTTCTTCGGAAGTCAAGTTTTGATAAATAAAGCCATCTGAAACAGTATTTAAAGGAATTTTAGAACATAACATAGTCATTCCATCTGTCTGATAAAAAGTTTCCATCTGGAAAGTGCTGTATTCTCCTGTGGGAAGAAAGGCTAACAACAATCCTTCTTTTTCTGTACTAGCATCATATAATTCTAAATAACTTTCTAATAGATTTCTCTTTTCTATGGTATTAGCATATAATTTTTCCTCTTTTAATTTATCTAATCCCACTATTTTTCCTGCAATTTCTTTATAGGAATTTGGAGAATAATAAAATTTCTCTGCATCTTTTATCTCTATTGTTTCTTTCGATTTTAAATTTCCAATAGAAATAGCCCTTCCTCCTACTAAAAGCACTACATCTTCTAAATCTCTTTCGGTTTGATTAGATACTTGTCCTGTCACTTCTTCATTAAAATAATCCACTTCTGCCTCAAATTTCATCATATCCTTTTCTTCTCTATCTTTTTCTAATAAAAAATATTGAGAAGAGAAGGGAGCTGATTTTTTCATTGTAATCTGAGTGCCTTCTAATGTAAAGAAAAAGCCAACTTGATAATCTGTATGAATTAAACTATTTTCTGTATCTTCATAATAATAATGGCTTCCCCTGCTGATAGGCTTTATTTCATAATCAGGAGAAATTCCTAACGTATATCCTCTATTAAACGGTGCTTTTAAATCTAAATAAATCTGCTCTGTCACTTTACTTCCATCTAGTTCCCAAATAGAAGCATAACGGATAAAGGGTTCTTTAAATCTAGTGGAAGAACCCATCAGATAAATAAACAAAGAAAAAGCTATAGAAAGAATTGTCACTACTCTACTGGTCAGATGTGTCTTTTCTCTTTTTTTCAGTATATAATATAAAACTGGTCCTATAAAAAGCAGATATAATATAATGATCAAGATATATACAGATAAATTAGGAAGTTTTTTTCCAATCCCCACATTTAAAAGTTTTTCTGTGCGATCATATACCTCCTGCCCATTATAATAGTAATCCTTTTCTACAATATCATTAATTTTTTCAGCAGAGCATATTTTTCCAATCAGAGTTTCTGGAATAGATTTGCTATCCACTGCATATTCCATTAAATCGATTTCTGTGGCATCTACTCTAGCATAACCTACAATTCCATCTTGAATCACTTGTTTTTTTATCCAAAGTTGTGGCTTTTCTTCTACTGCTTCTGTAACAGGATAAAGAAACCTATCAAATAGAAACTGCCTTACTTTTGATTCTACAATTAAAACACCGCCTTCTGTCACCCATTTTTCTAATATTTGAAGTTGCGTTTCTGTCAGATTAGAAACATTACTTTTATCTATAATAATCACATCTAAACTATCTAATCGTTTTGTATTTTGTTCTATATCTGCCATGTTGAGTTTAAAAGCTCTTGTTTTTATATAAGTGAAACTGCTATCTGTATATTCTCCAATATTACCTCCATCAAAGGCATTGACTGCCTCTTTGTTTTTACTCAGAACACCCACATAGAGTTCCTTATTTGTCGTTTTTACTTGTACTTGTGTTGTCGCACAAATATTTCCTATTTCATCTAAAAGTTCAAAATAAAATCCTGTATATTTTGAAATCATCGGCACTTCTGCTGTGATAGTGACTGGATTCATTCCATCTGTATACACTACATATTCATAGGCATAATTATTATTTCCATCATTCGCTGGAACAACAATTCTAATTCTTCCATTAAATTCTCTTATTGTTTTTACTGTCACTTTTACTGGAATATAACGTCCTATCTTTCCATACCCATCATAGCCACAAACGGCAGATATAAAAATTTCCTCATCTGCCGTTTGTGCTTTCACTTCTAAATAAAAAAAACAAAGTAACAACAAACATATCATACCTATCCATATTTTTAATGATTTCTTTCTATTCTCCATATTTTTGTCATCCTTCTATGACATAAATTCTAGTTTCTCTTCTTTTAGGTCAAAATGAATATTCAATCTCACTTCAAATTCTGTACCATCTAAACTACTCTTCGCAGTCACTTTACCTTGATGCATTTTTACAATATTTTGTACAATCGCTAGACCAAGACCTGTTCCACCTGTATTTTCTGAACGTGAGTGTTCCACCCGATAAAACTTATTAAAAATATTATTTAATTCTTCTTTCGGAATAATAAAACCATAATTGATCACTTTTACAACAACTTGTTCTTCTTCTCTCTTTATAAGTACTCGAATAATTTTCCCTTCTGCTCCATATTTAATCGCATTATTAATCAAATTGTCAAATAATCTCGCTAAAAGATTTCCATCTGCATCGATAATAATCGAATCTTCTATCGTAGATAATTCATATTCTAAATTTTTATCTGCAAAGCTAGGATAAAAATCCTCCAAAAGCTGATTAATTAACATCACAATATCCACTTTTCCTATTTTCATCGCAATCTTTCCATAATTTAATTTTGTAAAACTAAATAAATCTTCAATTAATTTCTCCAGACGTTTTGCTTTTACATAGACGAGATGAATATATTTTTGTCTTGTTTCTTCCTCTAATTTATTCCCTATCGCCAAAAATTCCATATAGCCAATGATAGAAGTGAGTGGTGTCCGCAGATCATGTGCTACATTTGTAATCAACTCGTTTTTGGTTTTTTCCGCCTCTCTCTCCTTTTCCATCAGTTGTTCTATCTTTTCCGTCATTTCATTCAAATTCATGGCAATATAGGAAAGCTCATCATTCCCTTTGACTTCAATCTGTGCCTCTAAATCTCCATCTGCAATTTTCTGAATCCCTTTTGCTATCTCTTTCACATACTTAACCAGATTTTCCATTAAAAATAAAAAAGAGAGCAAAAATACAGCAATCCCGACTATCACCATAATGATAATCTGCACCATCTCGTTTTTATTTTCTTGTAAAAATGGTCCTCCTGCTTCTGATATTCCAAGAAAACTTATAATATATGGCAATGTCCATCCTAATAAAAGCTCTGCTAATAATGTATTAACACAGCTAATTCCTCCATATAGCCAAATCCTTTGATGGAGATTTTGTATATATTTATTTTTCAATCTTATATCCAACTCCCCATACTGTCGTAATAATTTTATTCGCTCTAGTATCCTCTTTCATTTTTCCTCGAAGTCTTCTGATATGCACCATAACTGTATTATTAGCTTCATATACTTTTTCATTCCAAACTTTTTCAAAAATTTCATCTGTACTGAACACTTTTCCGGGATTCGAGGCGAGCAGATATAAAATATCAAACTCAATCGGAGTCAGTTTAATTTCTTCTCCATAGACTACTACTCGATGATTCTCCTTATTGATGCTCAATCCATGAATATTGATTTCATTTTCATCTCTCTCTATCTGATTATTTGGGTTTAACTGAATATAACGTCTTAATTGAGATTTCACTCTCGCAGTCAGCTCCAGCGGATTAAACGGCTTTGTCACATAATCATCTGCACCTGTACTCAATCCCATAATTTTATCTAAATCTGTTGATTTCGCACTCAACATAATAATAGGGATATTATTGTTTTCTCGAATTTTTTTACACATTTCTAATCCGTCCATTCCGGGCATCATGATATCCAAAAGCGCGAGATCTATTGAAACTTTATCTAAAATTTCAAATCCTTCCTCTGCTGAATATGCCTTATGTACTTTATAACCATCACTAACCAAATAAAGTTCCACCAATTCAGCAATCTCCTTTTCATCATCTACTACTAAAATATTCGTTTCTGCCATATATCCTTTCCTCCAACTTCTGTTCCGAACATAACCGGCTTTTATCTTATATTTATTTGTTTTATTTTATCATACTTCCATCTATTAATCCTTAAAAAAATCTTAAGATTTTTTCTCTGAAAAAAGAGAAACATCGGTGTACAAGGGGTACAAACAAGATAAAATAGAAATGAGGGGCGATAGAGCGGAAATGTCAGATTTTCCACTCTATCTGAACACGGTCGCTGGTGGCCTTGATCGTAGAGATCAAACCATCGGCGGCTTTTCTTTTGTCGTCAAAATCTATGCT
>CAJUHN010000106.1 GCA_910585935.1 uncultured Lachnospiraceae bacterium
ACCGCTACGTCTGGAACGGAGCGAAAGCGCGGCTTCGCTGGAATACTTCCTTGCCTCCGCGTTCCCCTTTTGACTTTCCAGTAAATAAAACGATAACAATAACTTTTTGACTTTCACAATCATCTATTAGCAAACAATATCTTTTACTTTATCTTTCCATTAAACTTTATTTTAATTAGTTAAAATATTCCTTATTCTTATTACTAATATCATTTTAACATTTTTCCTTTTATATTTTCATCAATTATTCTTTTTTAATATAAATATCAACCACATCCTAATATCCACCATTGTCCTGTAGGTATAGATACTCCTGCTTTAATGCACCACCATAAGATTATTCCTATTGTCGTCCAACCAATCGCAGCAGCTATATCATCATTATATCTTCCCTCAGATCCTATCTTCGTTTGAAGATCTGTTTCAAAATCTCCTCCTTTTCCATTTTTATTAGGTATCCATATCAAATAGGGTTGTGGTCGAATTTTATTCTTTTCAACATGTTCCCAATATATAAATCCTACATAAGTTGTTCCATCCATAAGATCATTTTTTTCTTCATAATGACTATAATATCTTATATAAGAATCTGACTTACGTTCACTTGGAATTAAAATAATTTTATCGGCAAAAAAGCTCTCTCCAAAAAATGCATCTTTATTTTCTTGTATCTGAAATTTCTCTATATATCGTTCTAACTGCTTAATATCTTCAGAATGCTTTTTATCATCATCTCGTGATGAAGGTTTTATTTCATAAATTTCAGCAGCTCCCTCATCAAATAATACCATATCTGCTCTTCCATATTTATATTTTGGATCAAGACTTCCATCTTTTATTTTAAATTCTACTTCTGCTGTAAAATATTGACTATTTCTGAAATACCATTTAAAAAATTGTTGAAACAATCGATGTGCTTCATTACCATCTTCTTGTGCCTCATCTAGTTCTTCTTCTGTCAAAGGATATGCCCCATCTACATCTATATAATACAGCGGATTATTCAAACAAAATAAATAAGCATGTATCGTAAATGGCTCGGCTGTATTCCCTTTTATGCTATCTATTCCATAAAATACTCCAATATCTGAATTATACCATCTTCTTTCTGTATGGTAAAGTTCCGTTTCCTTTTCTATTTCATATCCTATAAATCCAAATAGCTGTTCTTTTTGTAGTATTTTCTGGTCTATCTGTTTTCCAAATTCCTCATACTCATAAGATGACACGGTTCTGCCTTGATGGTCTAGTAACCGAACAGGACTTCCCAAGCGGTCGTTCTGATAAAAATAATTTTCTTTCTCCTCTACTAATCCTACCAGCTCATAACTTCGTGGTTCCCAGATATAATTCTTTTCTTCCTTTTCCCCTTGTTCTTTGATTATATTATGGTGATTTCTTGTAAAATCAATCATATACTCTATGGTTTTTATCTGAGGTGGAAGAACCTCTTCCACACTTTGCTTTTCTAACTCTCTTTCTAATACTTGTTTTCTCACCTGATGTCCAAATCCATCATATTCATAGGAAAGTTCTATTCCGTTTTTCTTCTTTACTCGATCTAATAGATTTTTTCCATTATAGAAATACGTTTCTGATAGTTCTCCATTTTCATACTGATGATGAATATTTCCTCGTTTATCATAGTCATAAGTTCGCAAATATTCCCTTGTTTCTTCTCGTATAAGCTGATTGGCTTCATTGTATTGATAATAAGTTTCCCCATTTCTCTCTTTCTTTTTTATTCGATTGCCAAATCCATCATATTCATATCCTCTTAAGAAACATAAATCCTTTTCTACCTTGATAATACGATTTAATGCATCATATTCATAACGATAACGGGCGCTGCCATTGGAGTTATCCTCTCGAATAGCAATGGGAAGTCCTTCTATATCATATTCATATTGATATTTTAACAACTCTCTTTCTTGTTTATGTAGAATAAATTGTAGTTTTCCATTTTTATTATATCCATAAGTAGATGTTTTTCCATTACTATAGTTCTTTTTCTCTAAATATCCCTTCTCATCATACTCATATTCTATAAATTCCTTTTCCCATTGTATTCTTGCCAATTTCTGATTTTTTCCATATTTATAGAATATTTCTTTTCCATCGGGATACCTCATTTTTGTTTTATTTCCATAGCAGTCCCATTCGTATTGCATGGTATTTCCCCGATAATCTGTGATACAGACTGGCATCCCATCCAAATTTCTTTCAATTTTTGTGACACCCATCCAGTCTTCTAATTGTATGAGCTGATGAAGTGCATCATATTCCATCTGCATTTTCTTTCCATCTGGATACAAAACCTTTTTTATATTTCCTGCATAATCATAGGTATAATGAGTGTCTTTTCCCTCCGCATCTGTAATTGTCAATGCCTTCCCCCGATAATCTCTTTGATAATAGGTAGTATCCCCTTCTCCATTTTGAGAAGAAATCAAATATCCTTCCAGATTTCTTTTATATTGCACTAATAACCGTTCTTTTTGTTGATTTATTTTCTGAACTTCTTCCCATTCTTCTTCAAAGTTTGTCACTTGTTTTACCATTAACAGCCGATCCATTTCATCATAGGTATAACATGTTTTTGTTCCTAATGGATCTAATACAGCTTTTAATTTTCCGCTTTTTGTATATTCATAATTTGTGGTAATCCCTTTACTATTTGTCATGGTAAGAACATTTCCCATCGCATCATAAGTAATGGTCTTCTTTTGTCCTTGATTGCTTTCCATAAATACTAAACGGTCTAGTGCATCATAAGTAAAGTCTATTTGATATCCTGTCTGATCTCTCCTTCGGATTACATTCCCATTCAGATCATAAGTATAATCAATATAACTTTCATCTGGAAATAGAACTCGTTTTAATCTGCCGCCCGGAAAATATTCATATCTGGTGATTCTATCCATTGGTTCTATGATTTTCTTAATCATTCCTAATTCATTATATTCAAAAAAAGTTATTGCCCCACTCGGTGTGATTTGTTTTATTTTTTGTCCTGCCGAATCATATTCCATCTGATATTCTCCACCGTTGGCATCGATGAATTTTGTAATTTTATCTGCATAATTATATTCTATTTGATCGGAAGAATGGTCAGGATAATCTGTTTGAACTAAGCGATTTAATCCATCATAATAATAATATATTTCTGCTCCATCTGGATTTATCTGTTTGATACAATTTCCATTCTTATCATATTGATATTGAGTTTCTCCTCCTTCCGGAGAAATCACTTTTTCTAATCGCCTTGACTTATTATAGATATATTTTGTCACTGCTTCATTGGGCTCTGTCTTCTGGCATAAATCCCACATGATGTTATATTCAAATAAGGTTTCTCTGCCTTCTTTATCGATGACTTTCACAGGATGATTCATCTCATCATACTTCCATTGATAGGAATATCCATCTTCTTCTTTTGCTTCTATTAATTTTCCATTCCAATTATAATGATACTCCCTGCTATTTCCTAATGCATTGATTTCTTTTATAACATCATTATTTTTATTATAAATGAATTGTGTTTTGTTTCCATTTCCATCTATAAGTAAAACCAAACGATTCAGAGCATCATATTCATACTGAATTTTCGCACTGGATGGATCAGCTATTTCTAAAATATTTCCTCTTTTATCGAAACGCATCTCCATTTTCGATCCATCTGGCTGCAGAATAGTTTCCGGCTGTCCCGTTTGATGATATTGATATTCATAACTTCTCCCTAATGGATCAGTCGTCTTTTTTATTCTTCCCTTTGCGTCATAATTCGTTTTCACCTCTGCGCCATGGGGTAAAATAGCTTTTATGGGATTATTTCTCCTGTCATATTCAAATCGAGTTTCATATCCAGCCGCATCTGTCATGGAACAGATATTTCCTCTTTCATCATATTGAAAATAAGAGGTATTTCCATTGGGATCAGTGAGGGATTCTAGTTGATGTTTTTCATTATAGGTCTTTTCAATCTGCCCATCTGAAGAAGTGATTCTGCAATCCCTTTGCCATTTATCATGATAAAATTTTGCTTTGTTTCCATTTGCCCCGATTAAAGTCACTTTCCCAGCTTCATCTTTTCCTTCTCAGTGTTGTACTAACATTCCTAATGCCATAGAAACAGAACTATCCTCACTCTTTCCTGTTGGTATCATTCCTAACGCTTGTTGTTCCATTTCTTCTGTTTGAATAGGTGTTTCTAATCGAATAGGCTTTTCTTCTAAATAGGGAGTTGCTTTAGCAAGAAAAGCAATTGGTCCAGAAGTATTAAAATCCTGACAAATATTAATGCTCCCTCCTCCTGTATTTGTGTTCCTTTTAAAGTAACTCCTTTCTCTTCTTCTATGGTGAAAGAATTTCCTTTATATGTATCTAGTCCCATACTCTCTGGTACAAGTTTCATTTCTTTTTTTTGTTCTGTTGTAAAATAACGGTCAGAATAGGAAGTAATATTAGGACACTGTGCAATATCATTATTTCGTAATGCTTCTATTGCGATTCCATCTGTTTCCCTTTCACTTTTAAATAAAACAAACACTTTTTCTCCCTGTTCTGGCATACAAAAAAAAGATTTCCTGCTACAGATATAAAAGGATATTTTTTTTGAATCGCCTCTTCTTTTGGATTTATATCAAACACTACTTTTACAAACCCTTCTTCTCTTTCTATTACTGTCCCCATAAAAGCTGCTCCAATCAAATCTCTGTTATAATATTTTTCCATATAATATAAATCTAGCAGCCCTATTTCATAAAAGAAGCGAATTGTCCCTCCTATCATCTTAGCAGTCAAACTCAATACGAAAAGAGGTACGTTCTATGGCAAATACATATAAGTCAGGTAGTCATAACAAATATCTATTACAATATCATCTCATTTTTGTATGTAAGTATAGAAAGAAACTTCTTAGCGCTAACAATATAGTATCTGATATTAAACGGTTGTCTTTAGAGGTTTGTTCTAAGCATAATGTAGTCATTCACTATATAGAAGTCGATAAAGACCATATCCATTATATGATAGAAACAACTCCAAATATCAATCTCTCTAATTTAGTTCGTACAATGAAGTCGTATACTGCTTATTATATTTGGGAGAAATATTCCGTATATCTTAGTAAATGTTTTTGGAAAGAAAGAACATTTTGGTCAGATGGCTACTTCATTAGTAGCATTGGAAATGTTAGTCAAGAAACTTTACAACATTATATTGAAAATCAAGGTAAGTAAAATAAATTGTCAGATTAACTTGACAACTATCATACATTGTGGTATAGTAGGCTCATGAAAAATATAACTATTTTAGATTTACGAAAGCAAACTGGTCTTAGTCAAAGCCAGTTTGCAAAGAAATTTCATATCCAGTTAAAGACGCTTCAATCTTGGGAACAAGGTTGGCGAAATACACCTGCGTGTATTTTGTATATGATTCAAAGAATACTGGAATTGGAAAAGAATTAACTTTTTGGAAGGAGATTGTATGAAATTAACATCAAGTTATGCTATTGAAATTAAGCATATTAATAAACTGTTCAGACAGACTGTTAAAATCTATCATGATGCAATCTCTTTTTGCATAAAAGCTTTTGAAGAGCATTGGGATGTACTTAGTACATTAGAAACAGGTAATAAGAAAAGGTTTGCCTATGCAGATGCTCTCATTCACTCTACAAAGTCTAATGTTGCTACATATCCAGAATTTGATATTCAGTTTCATAAAATGCCATCGTATTTAAGATTTTCTGTCATCCATACCGCTTTGGGGTATCTAAGTTCCTATCATAGCAATCTTGATAACTGGTGGGTATCTAATACGGATAGTAAAGCCCCTACTTTACAGACTCGTCTAAATAAGTTACCTACATTCTACAAGGGCAATATGTATCTTGATAATTGTGATGGCGATGCAGTTAGATTAAAATTATTTGTAAATAATGATTGGAATTGGGTTGAAGTTTCGCTTAAACATACAGATATCGTAAGTATTCAGAAACATATGGCTCATGCAAAAATGTCAGTGCCAACATTAGAAAAGAAAAATAAAAAATGGTTTTTAAGATTTGCTTTTGAAGAAAAAGTAGACCTCAATAAAACTAAATTAGAAGAACAACGTATATTAGCTGTTGACTTAGGCATCCATACGGATGCTACTTGTTCCGTTATGAATGTAGATGGTACTATCCTTGCAAGAGAGTTCCTTAATTTTGCAAGTGATAAAGACCAGTTATATCATACACTTAACAAGATTAAGAAAGTTCAACAGCGATATGGTTCTAACCATATACAAAAGTTATGGAGATACGCAAAGTTTCATAATGAAGAACTTGCTCGTAAAATTGCAAAAGAAATCACTTCTATTGCAGTAGAATATCAATGTGATGTAATAGTATTTGAGCATCTTGATATAAAGGGTAAGAAACGTGGTTCTAAAAAACAGAAGTTACAGATGTGGAAGAAAAATACCATTCAAGGTATAGTAGAACATAAGGCTCATAAAAATGGGATTAGAATATCGCATATCTGTGCTTGGGGTACTTCAAAACTTGCTTTTGATGGTTCAGGTAAAGTTCTTCGTGGAAAAGAAGCTAATTTAGGTACTTATGAACTTTGTAAATTTCAAAGTGGTAAAACCTATAACTGTGACTTATCTGCATCCTATAATATAGGTGCAAGATATTTCATACGTGAAATACAAAAAATCCTGCCAGTGATGGTATGGTCTGACATTGTGGCTAAAGTTCCAGAATGTCAGAAAAGAACACAATGTACCTATGCTACTCTGTTAGAAATGAACAAAGTTGCATCAATACGGATTCAGCCATCTATGTAATAACTTCGATGTGGCATCTTACTCGTCAGAGTATCTAATGCTAAGTCCTAGCCGAATACATAGATGAACAAGTTGCTAAAGGTAAGTCTAACAACAGAATCCCCACTGCTTTAGCTGTGGGGAGTGTTCAAGAAATATAATCTGTGTTCCAATTGGATAATACTGTTCTGATTCTACCTGATAAAAGACAAACTGTTCTTTAAAAGAAACATATTCTCTATTTTTATAATACCGTTTATCTATGGACAATGTATAAGAAGAAAATTCTTCTTTTGCAAATGTACTGATGGGGAAACCTAAATAAAATTTAGGCCTTCCTGTCTTAATATCAGGAATTAATACACTATGAAAATGACTGGCTATCCGCTTGCAAAATTCCCAATCTGTTTCCTGATACTGAATAATTAGATCTTGTATGCTTTGTCCCCTATTATCGGAAATAGCGAATAATACATCTGATTCAGAATAGCTATTTAAAATACTTTTTAACATTGTTTCATAACTCTGTTCTATATTTTGAAATGTTCTTGTATTTTTCTTTTGATCTAAATGAATACTCGCAGATAGCAAATATAAATCAATTTCTATCTGTTCTCCTTTTTTCTTCTGAATAAAACGCTGAACTGTCCCTCTATATAATAATATTTGTTCTTCTTTTTTTTGATAGAAGATAGAGATAATCTGATTGTTTAAAATATCATAAGGCAGTTCTTTTTCTACAAAACATGTTACGAATGCTTTCGCATGATGATTAGGCTTTATTTCCATCATAAAATTCTGAACAGCGAGGAAGGATTTTATGCCTGTTATAATAAGATATTCTGCTTTCACTTTTTTCTCCTTATACTATATCTAACTCCTGTAACTGTATTCCTTTCACATTTCTACGGATTAAGCTTTCCGTTACATCTTCTCGAATGACAAAAGTAGGTTTTGTGATTTCTCCCACCAGAAAAAAAGGGAGAGAACCTATCTTTTTCGCACTTAAAATTCCTTTTATCAATTTGCTTTTCGTTTTGTCCAAAATACTTTCTTCTTGCAGCACTTCATATCGAGGCAGCTTCACAAGATAATACATAAAAAACATTTGATTTTTTCTATCCAATAAAATAACATGTTTTGACGGAAGTGTTTCATAATATAATTCCAACACCTGAATTATTTTTTCTGTGAGAAGAATACAAGGATATGATAAAATATCCACATATAATGTTCTCTCTTTTATCTTTGTTTCTAGCATATTCCATACAGGAATATCGGAAAATTTTTCACTATTATCTCTGTGACTTAATCTTCCAAACCATTTTTGTATTTCTGGAAGGACATTTTTTTCTTCTTCTGATAACATAAAATATTTCATTTTACGCTGCTCCCTTCTGAAGAAAATAATATCTTTTGCTCTTCCATATATCCACCATAGAGAACGAAATAATTCTCTTCTTTTTTTAAGAGTTGAAATTCTTCTTGTTGTAATATATTTGAAATCTGATCTTGAAAAAATAATTCTGCGATTTTGTAATAATGCCTGATATACCAAAGGGCGAATTCCTTTTCCTCATAATCTTGTACTTGAATGAATAGAGGCGGATTTTTAGAACGAATTTGTTTCCATACATCATCTATATCCTTTTCAAAAAATTGGAATAGAAATTCCATATCCCAATATTCATATATTTTACAAGAATCCAGATAAAAGTTTTTGTTATACAAATCCATTCGTATTTCATATTTTTTTGTATAAACACATCTTCTTAAATAACTAATACTTAAGAATTGAATCGCTTCTTTTTGATGATTCTTTTGCAATTCATAAGCCTTTTCGCATAATAATTTTATCTGTTTTTGAAAACCCTCTAAAATAGGCGTTCGATAATCCCAAAAATAATTTTGTATTTCTGTCAGACGTTCTTTTAATATCGGTTCTATTACTTTTCCTCCGATTGTCTGTATCTTTTCTGTTCGTTCCATATCTTATTCCATCCGTAGCTTCCCACCCTTAAAGGTGATATCATCCTCTACCATTAATTGTGTTCCCCCTTGACAAATATTAATTTTATCTGTCGCATTTAATAATAATGTCTGTTCTATACTTCTTAAAGAAATATCACCTACAGCTTCTATTACAATATCCTTATTACTTTCTATACATATTCCTTTTTCATCCTGTAATGTAATTGTATTTCCTTTATGATTGGTCATTACGATTCTATCTGGTGTAAAGAAAATTTCTTTTCCATATTTCGTTTTAAGAGATTTGATATCCGGATTTACTCTAGCATTAGAATTAGTAGATTTTTGGTGAACAGAACTAATCACATATGCCTCTGTTTCTTTTTCTGATGGAACATAAAGCCGAACAATATCTCCAGGTTCTGGCATACAATACCACCCCGTTCCGTCTTTAGAAGAATAAACAGTAGAAAAAGGAAACAGCTTTGTCACATTTTGGTTTTTATTTTCTCCATTTTGAAATTTAATCAACACCTTATCCTTTTCTATATCCACAATTTCTGCAAAAAAAGAGGCTCCGATGATAGAACGATTAAAAAAATAAGGAACTTGAAATCCCGATTTTCCTTTTAATTTGTAATGATGAATGAGTTCTCCATGAGAAAATTCACTTTGAATTTCATAAATAATCATCTCATGTTTTTGAAATAAAATCATATCCCCTAAAAAGAAAATCTCCCTACTAGAAAACTGATAAGAAACACTATTCAATGGATGGAAGTCCATTTCACTAGATTTCTTGTAATAATCTTGAATATCATTTATTATTGTATAATTTTCCTCATTTATTTCCTGTAAATTCTTATCCATAATTCCCACATAAAAATGTATTCCCTCTACATAATCTATTGGTATGAGCATTTGATGATAGCGACTGGCTAGTCGCTTTAAAAATTCCCAATCCGTTTCTAAATATTGTATAGTAAATTCTTGAAGAGAATTTTCTTGCTGATAATCCATTAAAAAACCACTAGATACATATGTACTGCATAATTCCTCAAATATTTCCTTTACAGATTGGTTTTCATCCTGATAGAAACGCAAATGATTTTTTAAGTCCATCAAGTAAGTAGAACTGGTTACTTCTAAGGAAAGAACGCATACATTTCCTTCTTTTTTTAAATAGAACTTTGTAATAACACCGATAAAAAATTTCAACTCACTTTGTTCTTCTTTTGCTATTACTTTAAAAATAGGATTTTCTGTACTAATACATTGGTTATAATAGTTCGTTTCCAAATCAGCTTCTATAATTCCTTGAATAAATAAAGTAGAATGTTGGTTTATTTTTCTTCTAACAGAAAGTTTTTGAATAGATAAAAACTGAAAAGGTTCTGTTTTGATTTGTATTGCTTTCATTTTTTCTCCTTAATCTTTTATTGTAATTGTTTTAATAACTTCTATTGCCGTTGGCTTCCAGTTTAAATATTTCTCAAATATACAATTAAATGTTCCCATTACTACCTTTTTTTTATTAGATACTAAGTATAAAATATTATAAATCGCCCCCTCTAAAGAAGAAGTGCGAAAATCAAAATAAGATATTTCATAATTTTTCTGTTCAGATGAAATCGTTTCTTCTTCATATATTAAAGTGTTAGGATAAACCATTTTAATCGCATCCTTTATTTTTGATAAAGAAATAGATAAAGAAATATTTTGTCCCTCTAAAAGATGAAATCCAAAATTTATAGTTCCCGTTTCATCTGAATATAAAATAGAAGGACGTGGTTCTACGGAATACCGTTCTTTTACTTTTTCTGCCGATAGTTCATAAAAATTTTCTGGAAAACAAATTGAAACTTGTTGATAAAATAAATATCTCTGTGTTCCTAATGTTTTTTTATCAATAATACTTTTGTCCAGTGATAATATTAGTTCATCTAACATAATTATTCCTCCTATTTTTCCACCTGATTTCTATATATTTCATATTCCTCTCCTTTTTTCAATTAAGTATTATTTTTATCTCTATTTGTGTTTCCTTTTTACTTTGGTTTTTATAACTTATTACATATCAATGTAATATGACTTAAAACTATTTATCTAGAAATAAAATAGATATTACTTTTATTCATAGCTCACATTTATTTCTATTTATATAATAAATAATAAAAACAAGTTATAAACTAACAGAATTTTTTAAATTATTATTATAGTATTTACGTTTTATTTTTAATAAACTCTGTTTTTATTTTTATTATATTACAATTATATATATAATTCAACACATATTTACATCTTTTTTATTTTATATCACTTTATAAACTGCTATTTCTTCTTATATCTACTTACTTTACCTATAAACAAAAATTTCTAACACATAAAAAACTTTCTCTTTAATACTTCTCTATAAAATTTATTTAAAGATTCACTTAAAATAAAAAACTATTTAGATAAATCTACCCTTCATAAAAAGAGCACAATTTCACCTAAATAGTTTCTTGTTTTAACCTAACCCTTATTTTTTTATATATCTTAAATAATTATAAATTCGTATTTTTTAATAAATCCACCTTTTTTAATTCTTCATCACCTTTTTTTACATATACTTTTTCATTCTAAGAAATCTTTCTTCTCACTTTTTTCTTTTATTGTTATATTATCTAGAGATAAAATAATTAATGGTTGCAATTCTTTTTCTATCTCTTCAATCCTACGAGTTCCATCTTCAAAATAATCCCAAGCGCCAATTTTTATAGCATCCCTCATTTTAAGATTTAGTCCCTCTTTCAAATATCTTATAAAATAAATTCTGCTCCCTTTGTCTAAACCAACAACATGAATTAAGTAATTAAGTATTTCTTGTAAAGTATAACCTTCTAAATACATATTCTTTAAATATCTACATGTTTTTTCAAAACCATTCATTTATAATTATCTCCACATACCCAATTGGCTCTAATAGTTTTTACGTTATTTCCAAAATAATCTATCATTTGTTTAAATATTCACTTCCACTAATCAGTAAATCTCTACCTTTTTCTATTGCAAATCCATCTACTCCATTTTATCTATATAGCCTAAACATTATTTACCTTTTTCTATAAATAACTATTTATCTTTCATCAGAATATTTTCGTTATCTATAGAAAACCTTATATTTTCTTCTATATTTTTTAATATATCCCAATTTATCTTCGTTTCTAATTTCTCTGCCATCTGTTCCATCAAAAAAAATTGT
>CAJUHN010000107.1 GCA_910585935.1 uncultured Lachnospiraceae bacterium
CGCTACGTCTGGAACGGAGCGAAAGCGCGGCTTCGCTGGAATGATGTCTTTCTGGAGCGAACCTTTGGTCAAAATATCCCTTTTCCCCTCTTTTACTTCCCTGATACATCAGGTATAAAAGTCTGAATGGTTTCTATCCATTCTTTTCCTTTAGTATAGCAGATATCCTTCATATCTTCAAATGTTAAATTATAAGAAATTGTAGTTTGTACCTTTTCTACCATCTTTTGGTAATCCTTATTGTCTTGTTTATCTGCCCATAAAAAAACTCCAAATAGACAGACAGCGATGAAAAACCGCATACGAAAACTTGTTTCTGCTCCCTCTTTTGTTTCCTCTGTTTTATAAATCGTATTCCCCTGTTTTTTCTCAGATACAGCCGCTTCATTTTGAGAAGAAATAAAACGTAAATTTTGAATATCCGATATTCTTTCTTGAATATTTTCTAAGTTCATAGAATCAAAAAGTTTACATAATATTATTATGTAAACTCCTTTCCGTTTTTCCTTCTTGATTTAATATATGCATTTTTCCTTTCTATCATTCCATAACTTCTGTGTTTTCTATCCATTTTCCATTAGTATCAAAAAAATAGATGGTATTATCTTCTATCAGGCTTCCGTCTGTTAATAGTTTTCCATTTTCCTGAAAGAAATACCAAGTATCATTTTGATTCAGCCAACCAGTTTTTAAAACCCCGTTTTCATTAAAATAATACCAACTATCTCCTATCTTTCCCCAATCGTTGATAATATACTGTCCATTTTGGACATATCGCCAATAATCTCCTTCTTTTTTCCAATAGTCAGAAAGTATGGTAGGAGTGACCATTCCATAAATACGGATAGCACGAAAACCGGCACGGTATCCAAATTCACTCAAAGGGTGTTCTGTTCTATCTCCAGTATGGGCGCTATAAGTGATTTGTAACTTATTATTTGTTCCATTTGTATGATCTACTCCTGTCACGATAATGGTATGATTAATTCTGCCATTGTTAGAATAATCTACTTGTACAATATCACCCGGACGCACTTCTTCTAAAGGAATTTCTATGCCATATAAGCCCGGAATAGAAGAATTTCCACTCATCACATAGTTATAAAATCGGCTTGTGCTTGTCCAATTCCAGTATTTTCCTGTTGCTCCTAGTGTTGAGCCTTGATACCAAAGTCTTGATGTGTCTACGCCGTTTGTCAGCATAGGAAGTGTTCTTACTGTCTTTCCACCAAGACCTGCCCAAACACTCTGAGAACCGAAATTAGCACAATCTCCGCCAGAACCGGCATAGCTTGGGAAAAGAGAATTATAAGTTAGGGCGTATTGTTTTGCATAGGAAGCGGCTAATTCCCCATCGTATAGAATGGTATTTTGATAAGAGGAAACAGGAACTTCTTTGTCTGGTATTTCTTTTGATTCTAAAGAGGCATCTTGGTAGAGGTCTGCTAACAGGCTGTCAAATACTTCTTTTGGTGGTGCTCCTTCCTCTTTATAATAATCTCCATAAAAAGGTTCTTCTATTTCAATTTTGAATAGTTTCAGACCGTCTTCTGTAGCAAGGTAAGTGAACACATAAAACATGTTCCATCCACTTTTTTCTTTTCGATTACTGTCCTGATAAGTGACTCGTTCTTTTGCTGTAACTTGTACTTGATTTCCTTGTACTTTTTTATTTTTTAATTCTAATATTTGATATTCATAATTGGTGATGATGCTGTTGCGTAATTGGTAAATCTCATGGGAATATGCCAAGCGATGCAGAAAAAAGTCTGTCGAATAATTGATTTCATAAAATAAGGGGCGTATTCTTTCTACATACATTTGATAAGTATCCGTGTATGTTTTTGTCGACATATCTGTTCCGTCCATATAACAGGAATTTTTTTGCTTGAAAAATTCTGTGATTGCTATATTAATCTGTTCATCTGTGATTGGATAAAAGATGGGTTCTGCACTTTCTGTTTCTGAGTTTTCTATGTTCTCTATGGCTTCTATTTCTGTGGCATAGATGGTGTTTTCTGGTTTATAAGAGAATGAGAAAAAGCTGGTTAAGCTTAAACTGATTCCTGCTGCGTATAGTAATTTTTTCTTCAATGGTGGGTTCTCCTTTTTTATTCAAATTGTGCTTTATATAACTGGTAATAAAATCCCTGTTTCTTAAGTAATTCTTTATGTGTCCCCTGCTCTACAATTTCGCCATGATTTACTACTAAAATAACATCGGCATTTTGGATCGTAGATAAACGATGAGCGATAACAAAACAAGTTTTATGTTCCATTAATTTTCTCATCGCATGTTGTATTTGAACTTCTGTTCTGGTATCCACATTAGAAGTGGCTTCGTCTAATATCAACATGTGAGAGTCTAACAACATCGCTCTTGCAATCGTCAAAAGCTGTTTTTGACCTTTCGAGATATTTGTGCCGTCATCGCTTAATATGGTATGATATCCATTTGGCAGTCTTTTAATAAAAGAATGGATTTTTGCCGCTTTTGCAGCCGCTACCACCTCTTCCATCGTCGCGTTTTCTTTTCCATAGGCGATATTTTCAAAAATAGTTCCTTCAAATAGCCATGTGTCCTGTAATACCATGGCATAGGATTTACGAAGACTTTTTCTGGTTACATCATAGATATTCTCTTTATCGACATAAATGTTGCCATCATTTACATCATAAAAGCGCATCAAAAGATTGATAAAGGTTGTTTTGCCTGCTCCAGTAGGTCCTACCACAGCGACTAATTTTCCCTGTTGTGCATTGAGATTTAGGTTGTGAATAATGATATTATCTTTCTGATATCCGAAGCTCACATCTTTGATTTCTACGTTTCCAGCTATTTCTTCTAGTTCTTTCGCCTCTGCTTTATCAAAAGGTTCTGGTTTTTCGTCCATTAATTGAAATACTCTTTCGGCAGCAGCTAATGCAGATTGAAATTCACTAATAATATTCGCCGCCTCATTGATAGGACCAGAAAATTTTCTGGAGTATAAGACGAAAGAAGAGATATTTCCCACTGACATCTGTCCTACTAAGTATAAAAGAGCACCAAATACACTGATTAACGATAAAGAGAGGTTGTTAATGAAATTTACAGTAGGACCTGTTACGCTTCCATAATATTCTGCTTTATAATAGGCATCTACAGCTTCTTTATTTTTGTCATCAAATTTATGTATGGTATTTTCTTCTTGATCATAGGCTTTTAATGTTTTTTGTCCAGAAATCATTTCTTCTATGAATCCATTTAATTCTCCCAGTTTTTTGGAGCGGTTTTTAAACAGTGGTCTGGTCCTTTTTGTGATTTTTTTTGTTAAAAACATAGATAAGGGCACGGTAAATAAAAAAACTAAAACTAATTTAGGAGATATGACAATCATCATAGAAAAAGCTCCTATTACGGTGATAATCGTAGCGAATATTTGAACTAAATCGCTGGATAAGGAGGTGTTTACTGTATCAATGTCATAAGAGATACAACTGATGATATCTCCTGTCTGGTGTGTATCAAAATATCCCACAGGAAGCATTAATAAATTGTCAAATACATCTTTTCTCATTCGATAGACTACTTTACGACTGATATAAATCATTAAAATAGATAACAGATAAGATAAAAAAGAAGATACTATATAAAATCCTATCATGAGAATAATGTAATAAAAAACTTTTTCAAATTCCACTTTTTGAAATCCCGGTTCTATTGCATCTATAGCATAACCAGATAACATAGGTCCTATTAAAGAAAAAAGATTACTTCCTATGGTGAGAAAAAGGGCGAGCAATAAAAGCCATTTGTACTGCAGCATATAGCGTCCTAATCGGAAGATGGTATATTTTTTATTTCCTTTCATCTCATACCCCCATTTGTGATTGACTGATTTCTTTATAAATACTACAGGTATTCATTAATTCCTCATGTGTTCCATATCCAATACAGTTTCCATCTTCTAATACTAAAATATGGTCAGCCTGCATGATAGAGCTGATTCTCTGTGCAATAATGAGGGTTGTAGTATCTTTAAAGTGGTCTTTTAGTTCTTTTCTTAAAGATGCGTCTGTTTTATAATCTAATGCGCTGGAACTGTCATCTAAAATTAGGATATCGGGATGTGCAGCTAATGCTCTAGCGATTAAAATACGTTGTTTTTGACCTCCACTTAAATTTGCTCCTTTAATATTGAGATGTTCCAAATATCCTCCTTCTTTTTGTTCCACAAATTCTTTTGCCTGTGCATAAGAAACAGCGTTTTCCACTTCTTCTTCTGATAATGGTCTTCCTAAACGGATATTTTCTGTTATCGTATCTTCAAAGAGTGCATCATTTTGAAATACAACACCAAATAATGAACGTAATTCCTTTAAAGGAATACTTTTGATATCTTTTCCATGAATGGAAATCTTTCCTTTTTGTGTATCATAGAAACGCATGAGTAAATGAATAATCGTAGTCTTTCCTGAACCAGTTTCCCCTATGATTCCCAAGGTTTCCCCTTTTTTTAAAGAAAATGAAATATCCGTTAAATTATTTTCTGCTCCATTATAAGAAAAAGATACATGTTCAAAGGAGATAGCATCCATATCTTGTTCTGGTTTATTCTCAGCTTGCTCTTCTGTTATGATAGTGAAATCTTCTTTGGAATCTAAAATAGCGTTGATTCTGTTAGCAGAAGCAAAGGACTTGGAAAGTATGACAAACATTTTAGAAATAGACATCATGGCGTTTAAAATAACAGTAAAATATGTCATAAAGGCTAAAATCTTTCCTACTTCTGATTGCCCTTGATTCACGCGATAAGCTCCTACCACAATGACGATTATCAAACCCACGTTCATTAATAGATGCATGAGTGGATCTACTACAGCCATAGTCATTCCTGCTTTTTTCTCCCTTTCTACTACCTCTTTATTAATCGCATCAAATTTTTTCTGCTCATAACCTATTTTAGAAAGAGCTTTAATCACACGTATTCCTGCGATGTCTTCTCTCACTAAGCGGACAAATTGGTCTGTAGATTCTTGCAGCTTCGCGTACATAGGAATACTTCTTCTGGAAATTTTGGTGATGATTAAGACTAAAAAAGGGAGTACTAATACTAATACTAAAGTTAATACTGGATCTAAGGTCAAAGTGATGAAAATACCGCCTATTAATAAAATCGGTGCACGTACTCCTAGACGCTGCATTCGCCCTAACATTTGATGGATATAATAAGTATCACTTGTGAGTCTAGAAATCAAAGAAGGTTTTGTAAAAAAATCGGTTTGTTTATTAGAAAGATACATAATTTTTTCAAATAAATCATGACGTATTCTTTCTGTGGTATTTCTTGCCACTTTTGATGCCATTCGATTCGCAATAATATTAAAAGTTAATGCGAATGTACTGCAAATGAGCATGATGATTCCCCAATAAAAAATCATGGTTTTGCTTTCTTTTGGAATTACACTGTCAATCATATAAGCTAAAATCCAAGGCAGGCATAAATCCATAATTGTTCCCAAGAATTTGATGAAAAATTCTAAAATCATGCGGGAATAATAGGGTTTTAAATAATAAGTTACAATTTTTTTCATAATAAATCAGCAAGGAAACCTACGACATGTAGCCAATCGGAGGAAATTGCATCCTCCACATCGAGTAATCTTGTTTGGCTTCTAACTTGTCTAGTGTACAAATATAATCCATCTTCTATAAGATACCTTATCCAAAAGTTGAGAGCCTTTTACCAAATAATCTGCTTGATTTCTCTTGCGTATTTCTCCTTTCTTGTTTTTCTTTTAGGTAATTGCGAAACTCTAAAAGCCATATGAGTACTGACTTTTCTGAGATATTGTTCCTTTTCATTCTATTGTACTAAAAAAATTTTTTATAGGCAAGATAAAGATGGATTACTTATGAAAAATCGACTTGACCAACTCATGATAGATACATTTTTAATAAACTAAGTTTCCTGTTCTGCAAAATAGTGACTGATTGCATATTCAAAATGCTTTTCAAATCTTCTGATAGCCACCTGACTGATTTTCAAAAATGGCAAAAGCAGATCGAACCCATGAAACATATTTGGGTAAATATCTATTTCCGCCTCTATTCCTGCATTCTGCAGGTTTTTGATATACGTTTTAGTTTCCGCCAAAAAAGGTTCTGCCGTACCCACAAATGTATAAGCCGGAGGAAGGTTCTCATAATTTTTTCTCCTAGCAGGGACGGCATAAGCAGAAATTTTCTTATCCGTAATTCCCTTTAAATACTGCTGCCAGCCATAATGGTTTCTTTTGGTATTCCAGACTGGAGCATGGTTATCTCTGGACGTTTCGGTATCCTCGTTATCAATCATCGGGTAAAGTGGCATTTGATAAGCGATATTCACAGTCTGCTTGTCTTTCGCATACATACATAAAGCCGCGGCAAGTCCACCTCCGGCACTCTCACCACCGACCATAAGCTGATCTTTACGTATTCCAAGCTCCTCTACATGGTTCTTCATGTATAAAAGTGCATGATAACAGTCCATCAGCGCCGCCGGATAAGGGGCTTTACTAGATAAGCGATAAGCGGGAGAAACAACTGTCACCCCGTACCTTTTCACCAGGTCGATGCCACGGGATATATATACCATTTCAGCCATCCCCAGTATATAACCTCCTCCATGAATCCATAAAACTCCGGGCTTACATTCCGCCTGTTTGGGTACATCTGGTCGGATAACCAGCAATTTGATTCTACTGCCATTTGAAAGAATATATTTTTTTTCCGTTTTAATCTTCATCGTACATCTCCACTTTACAAGACTTAAGTCCATATCCTCCATATTTTCTTTTATTTGCTACTTCTATTTTTCATATTGATATTATATACGGAAAAACGAATAAACACAAGTCACTTATTTGAAACCGTTTTTTGAATACATGAGAATAAAAATAGGATTTTCAGAATAAATTATTAATATGATTAATTTTTTATGCATATTTTAATATAATAAGTAAATATATAAATAAATTTTAAGGAGGAAATCTTATGTGTACAGCAGCGACTTACGAAACAGAAGATTTTTATTTTGGGCGTACTTTGGATTATGAGTTTTCTTATGGAGATGAAGTTACCGTGACGCCTCGTAATTATTGTTTTCATTTCCGTAACGTAAGTATTCTGCGTTGCCATTATGCTATGATCGGTATGGCACATATTGCAGAAAATTATCCGCTATATTATGAGGCGGTGAACGAAAAAGGTCTGGGAATGGCAGGTCTAAATTTTGTGGGCAATGCTGTTTATAAAGAAATGGAAAAGGGAAAATATAATATCGCTCCATTTGAATTGATACCTTGGCTTCTCGGGCAATGTGCTACTGTAAAAGAGGCAAAAGAAAAATTAAGTGAAATAAATCTCATTAATATCCCTTTTAATGAAGAACTGCCATCGGCACAACTTCATTGGATGGTTGCCGGTCATGGGGAAGCTATCACTGTGGAAGCAACAGAGAGTGGTATTCATGTCTATGACAATCCCGTAGGAATACTGACAAATAATCCTCCATTTAATGAACAGATGTTTAATATGAATAATTATATGCATTTGTCCACAAAAGAACCCAAAAATCAATTTTGCAGTAGACTGCCTCTGCATGTATATTGCCGTGGAATGGGAGCATTAGGACTTCCGGGGGATTTATCTTCCCAATCCCGTTTTATCCGAGCAGCATTTGTAAAATGGAATTCTGTTTCTGGAAATTCAGAAACAGAAAGTGTCAACCAGTTTTTTCATATCCTCGGTTCTGTGGAACAGCAGCGAGGCTGTTGTGATTTAGGAGATGCAAAATATGAGGTAACTTTTTATACATCGTGCTGTAATACAAAGAAAGGGATTTATTATTATACCACTTATGAAAATCATCAGATAACTGCGGTCTGCATGTTTAAAGAAAATTTGAATTCTTCCTGTTTGATGAGATATCCTTTAATCCGAAAAGAACAAATCCGAGTTGTGAATTGAGAAGAAAAATGATGGTAGTAATTCCATAGATAATATTCTGTTTTTAGCTTCTTATTTGTTTCATTACTACTTAGAGCAAAGGACTGAGGTTGTATGTGGAGAATTTTTATACTGTTTCAAAATTCTTTCCACATACAGCCAATCACTTTATTTTTTATTTGAATCTATAAGTTGTCTTAATTGTATTCGTAATTCATATTTCTGTCCACTCACTCTACATGAATTTCCTTAGCAATGATAGCTTTATCCACAACACTGCTGTTCATCCCTTCACTCTCCATCTGAGTCCAGTCATCAAAATTGTCAAAAATGAAGATATACAAAGTTTTTATCTCTTTCCCTTGAACAGCAAATCCAGCTCTGCCTGCCATTTCCATATCTGAGTAAAGCATTTCTCCATCCTGATTAAAACAAATTGTATGACAGGGTTCATAAGACCACCCAAGAAGTTCAAACATCTCTGCATCTGTCATATTCGGATCTTTTGAAAGCAGCTTTTCCCTCCTGTCGTCTGTCAGTTCTCTCCGCTCTCCCGGTGTTGTTGCATGGACAATTACTTGATATGGAGATACCACTACATTTTCAAGCGTAATGTTCCCCTTTTTCTCACCTACTTCAATCGTTTTTACATCTGTTTCGTTTACCTCAAATGGAAGAACAAGATTCCAGTTGCCTTCCGTCCAATGGGATGCAGATATTTCTTCGCTGTCAAGCATCCTGTCATCATCATAGCCAAGACCGTTTATATTTAAGTTAAGCCTGCCGCTGCCTACCGCTTTCTCTGTAAGATTCACTTTCAACATACCTACAAATGTATGACTGTCGATCACCTTTCCCTCAAATGTATTTTCGAGCCACTCAGGTGAGTTTCCATCAATATTCCATGTTCCGCCTATATAAAATCCTGCGGCTGTCCGGTTATCAGCAGCACTCATGCCTGTATAATGTTCTGGGATATGAGTAAAATCCGCCTCTTTTGCTTCAATATTTACTGTAAAGAATATGGAATATCCATCACAGTAGATTTCCGATGCAGTCAATGTTATTCCTTTATCAGATACGGAATAATCCGATGTATCCAAATTTCCTGCATGATCCTCATTTGTCAGGACAGTTTCCTTATTCGCGTAATCACCGGAATATGTGATATCATCCTCAACCTTCTCAAAGATTTTTCCAATCACTGGGATCTTTGCTGCAAGGGCCGGATTTACATAACCTAATACGCCTATTCCAATAACAGCCACTGCAACTGCCGCTGCTGCTGCTTTTCCTATTTTTCCTATTATACCATATTTTCTCATTTTTCCCTTTCTCCTTTCATGTACCCAGATTTCTCTGTCATCAATCTCAGGAGCAAGGGCTTGCTTTAAGATTTGATCCAATTTTTCATCTGTCATATCCTATCGCCTCCAATTTTTCCTTTAACTGCTTCTTTGCCTTCCTCATGCGGCTTTTAATAGTTCCTTCCGGCAGTCCGAGAATCTTAGATACCTCACTTATCTGCATATCCGCCGAATAGTACAAATAGATTGGTATTCTATACTTCTCAGGCAGGGATGCAACCAATCCCTGAATCATGTCTACCTCATTTTGCTGTAGTATAATATGTTCTGGCGAAACCTCATTGTCATGATTGGAAACTTCATATCCCTCATCGAACATCTCATCCATACTGTCAATTGGAACTAGCCTCATTCTGTTTTCATATTTTTTCTTCTTATTCTTCCAGAGATAAATGGAAGTGGATAAAGCATAACTCTTTGTATTCTGTGTAGAGTCCAGTTTCTTCTTTTTCTCCAGCAGTTTGAGCATAGTGTCCTGATACAGTTCGTCCCCATTTTCCGCATCTCCGGCTGTCATTCGGCAAAACCGCAGAATATCCTTTCCAAACTTCAGGACAAACCGCTCGAATTCGTCATTATTCATAGCAGCTATCCTCCTTCTTCTTTCAAGTCGACTTGCAAAGATTTGCCCTTGCATATATATGTTGTCATGACGCTGGAAAAAGTTTTCAAATTCTCAAAGAATTTTATCATTACAGGATTTTTCGGCAAAACATAGGATATCCTACTATGGAATGCTCTATATAAAAAATAGGGACACTCTCACTCAAGTATCCCTACCCTCTATCAACTATATCTGATAATCTACGATTCACTTTTATTATCAGGATTTTTTATGTTTTCGTACCAAAGTCTAACGCCACAACTATGGTTACTTTCTTGATAAGTATATAGATTTGTCAACCTTTCGATATAATAATGCCTTTTGGTGAAATCCAACTTAAACTTTTAAGAAAAATAGTGATAGCTTGTTCTACATCTGAAATATGATATATATCATCTATACATTCTTCGTCCCTTAACAAAAGAATATAAAATCTATCTAATTTTTTATATAATTCATAAAATAAATCTATGATTTCACAATCTTCTTTTTTCAAATTATCCTTACGATTTACCATAAACTCTAAATTTCTCAAGCTATCTCCTTGTAATGTGAAAGATAAAAAATCTTTTTCTTTTAGGTTTTTTCCTAAAATTTTTTTATAATAGCTTTCGTTTTTACATTCTTGAAAAAATAAAGATGATTGAAATTGAAACTTTCTTGGATCTTGAGAGAATATTTGTCCGTTCCATTCCACTAAGATTTCTTTTATATTTAACTCATAAATACTTTCCTTAGATACTACTATATCAAATATAAAATCCATTTTTTCCTCTTTCATAATCAAATCTTTTAAACTACATGTTTCTACTTGCTTTTTCTGTTCTAAAGCCGCCTGACATAATGGAGTATAAAAATTTTGGATTATTTCCTGAAATTCTTTATCCTTGATGATATCAGGATTTTTATCTATCTGACAGGATAAATCATAGAGAAACGCACTTTCTATCGAGTCTTCAAAGTAATCTTCATACGGTACAGACACACCACATGATTTCCATAATAAATCATATAAACTTATCTTTTTTTCTTGATATTGAAGATAATAATATCCATGAATAATTTCTGTCAAGGTATACTCATTATATTTCTCATAACATTCTTTTGGATAATATCTCCCATACGTTTTCCTTCTTACTACAAAACGTAAGATGAAATATCCATTCTGTCTGGGGATCATGCTCTGCATTTTCTAATAAGTTTTCTCCCCAATTCTGCCATTTGTTATTATCATATTCGTCGCTATCAATAAGCGCATATAAATAATTTGCTATTGTCATTATCTATTTCCTCCTTGCTACCAGATGAAAAACTGGTAGCAGAAATAAATTTTTATTTTTTTCATTGTCTACTTGACGGGAAATCGTTCTTTTTTATGTAAAAAGTGGGGGATATGTAACCTTTTCTTATTTATCGATAAATAGAGTGTCCTAATCGCAAATTTTCTTTCGTTGATAGAAACTCCATATCCGTATCATTCTCCATATCCTTGTTATCACCAAGCGGACATACCAGATAGATGATTTCATGCTTCTTATAGATCTCCATTCCTTCTTCTCCCAAGAATATCTGAAGGCTATATTCTTTTTGATTTTGCCCCTTCTTTTGTCTTAGAAATATTTCGATATTTGACCATTCCTTATCCAGTTTGATTCTACTTACTCCAAACAAATACAACCCATTCAAACAAAGCACCGGACTAGCTATTTTTTCCCTGT
>CAJUHN010000108.1 GCA_910585935.1 uncultured Lachnospiraceae bacterium
CGTTGGTACTTAATAAGCAGTTCCGCAGAAGCGGGGCTGCGAATTTAGTACCGCTACGTCTGGAACGGAGCGAGAGCGCGGCTTCGTTGGAATAGGTGTTTGCCGCCGCGAACCTTTGCGCAAAAATTAACCCCTCTCTCTATATCACTCTATAGGAAAGGGGCAAAGTATTTATCCTCTATTTTGTTTTCTCATACAAATGACAAGCCACCTGATGATTATTTCCATAATCCTTAAACTCTGGTCTTTTTTTCTTACAGATCTCCATACACTCTGGACAACGAGTATGAAATTTACACCCTTCTGGTGGATTAGCAGGAGATGGAATATCTCCTTTTAAAATAGTCCGATTCATCTTAACATCTGGATTCGGTATCGGAACAGCGCTTAAAAGCGCTCTACTATATGGATGCATAGGTCTTTTAAATAACTCTTCTTTTGACGCCATCTCCACTAAATTTCCTAAATACATAACCCCTACCACATCAGAAATATATTCTACTACGGAAAGGTCGTGGGAAATAAAGAGATAGGAAAGATTTCTCTTCTCCTGTAAATCTCTCAATAAATTGATAACTTGTGCCTGTATGGAAACATCTAATGCGGACACTGGCTCGTCTGCAATAATCAAGCTGGGATTTAATGCGAGTGCTCTGGCGATACAGATACGCTGCCGCTGACCGCCAGAAAATTCATGAGGATAACGATCTACATAATAAGGTCGAAGCCCACAATCGTCCATTATCTTTAAAATATAATCCCGATACTCTGCTTTCGATACAATCTTATGTTCTCTCACAGCTTCCCCAATGATCTCTCCGACAGGCATACGCGGATCTAACGAAGCATAAGGGTCTTGAAATATCATCTGCACCTTCGGACGTATCGCGCGCAGTTCTTTTTTGCTCATTTTAAAGATATCCTGTCCATTTAAAATAGCTTCCCCTGAAGTAGGCTCTGTCAATCTCAATAAAGTACGTCCTATGGTAGTTTTTCCACAGCCTGATTCTCCTACTAACCCAAATGTTTTTCCTCTGGGAATAGAAAAACTCACGCCATCTACGGATTTCACATGTCCTACTACCTTCTGAAATACTCCAGCTTTGATTGGATAATGCTTCACTAAACTATTTACTTCTATAATATTATCCATATTTTCCCTCCTCTCCTTAAGTTTCTTTTTGATATAAATGACAGCTCACTTTATGAGTATCTGTCACACTTATCAGTTCCGGATAATCTCCAGCACATTTTTCTATACATTTCTCACAACGATTTTTAAAGAAACAATGAGAAGGCATACCAATCGGATTCGGTACATTTCCGGGAATAGAATATAATCTTCCGATTTCCTCATTTAATACAGGACGAGACTTCATCAAACCGATGGTATAAGGATGTTTCGGATCATGGAAAATCTCTTTTACCGTTCCTTGTTCTACCACTCTTCCTGCATACATAACCACTACATAGTCCGCCATTTCCGCCACTACTCCTAAATCATGTGTGATCAACATAATAGAGGCATTGATTTTATCCTTTAAATCTCTCAGTAAGTCTAAAATCTGTGCTTGTATTGTCACATCTAATGCTGTGGTCGGCTCATCTGCGATAATCAGGCGAGGGCTACAAGAAAGCGCCATAGCAATCACTACTCTCTGTTTCATACCTCCTGATAATTCATGAGGATAGTTATGAATGATCCCTTCTGCACGAGCGATTCCTACTAATTTTAAAAGTTCAATTACTCTATTTTTTACTTGCTCTTTGTTCATTTCTGGATTATGGAGTTCAATTGGCTCACTGAGCTGATCTCCAATAGTAAAAATAGGATTTAAACTTGTCATAGGTTCTTGGAATATCATAGAAATTTCGTTTCCGCGGATTTTCTGCATTTCCTTATTAGAAATCTTCGTCAGATCTATCGCTCTATTATCTTGATTATAACGGATTTTTCCGCCTGCAATCTGCCCTTGTGGTCCTTGTAATAAACGCATGATAGATAAGCTCGTCACAGATTTTCCACAGCCAGATTCTCCTACTACACCGATAGTTTTTCCTTTGGGAATATCAAAAGATACTCCATCTACTGCCTTTACTGTTCCAGCATCTGTATAAAAATAAGTTTTGAGATTGTCCAGTTCAATGATATTATCAGTATCTCTCATGGTTGTGATATATTCCTCTTCTGGAATATTTTTTCTCTTTTTCTCTTGATTAAATTTTTTATACATCAAAGCATTGGTCTTTTTAATTTCTTTCATTTTTGCCTTTTTTTCTTGCTTTTCTGTTAGTTCTGCCACAATCTCTCACCTACCTTTTCATTTTAGGGTCGAATGCGTCACGAAGACCATCCCCAATAAAGTTAAATGCCATTACAATAAATAAAATCATCAGTCCCGGCGGAAGCCAAATATTCAAATAATTTCTCATAATAACAGATTTATTTACTGCATTTACCATATTTCCCAGTGAAGCATAAGGGAATGCTAATCCCACTCCTAGAAAGCTCAATGTGGATTCTGTTAAGATAAAACTTCCCAGATCCATGGTTGCCATTACAATAATGATCGGGATCGCATTTGGAATCAGATGTTTAAAAATCTTACGGGAAGTTTTTATACCTGCTGCTTCTGCTGCCATCATATAATCCATTTCTCGAATAGACAAAATCTGCCCACGCACCATACGCGCTACACCAGCCCAGTTTAAAAATCCCATAATTATCATTAAATAATAAATTTTATCCTGTGGAAGCACACCGAATGCTACCATAAAAGAAGATACCACTAACATAAATGGAACAAATGGAATACAATAAAAAATTTCCACAATACGCATGATTATCATATCCACTTTTCCACCATAATACCCTGCGATTCCACCGATAGTGACTCCGATTAATAATTCAATAAAAGTAACTACCAAACTAAACTCTAGTGAAATTCGCCCTCCATACATAAGACGTGTGAAGACATCTCTTCCATCTGCATCTGTTCCGAGCCAATGATCTTTTGAGATAGGCGCTTTTACATTTACTCCCACGCCTTCTTGTTTAATCCCTTCACTGTCATACATGCTGACTTCTTGTCCTGTTTTTTCATTGATATAAAAAAGTTCATATTCTCCATATGGAGAGAAAAATGGTCCAATAAAGCAAAATAATACGACTGCTATAATAATGCCTAATCCTAGAATCGCCAATTTATTCCGAAAAAATCTTTTTGCTATTAACTGCCCGGGAGTGAGGATAACTTGGCTTTGCTCAAACTTATCTTGTTCTTGCTCATTTGTTTTTTTGATATCTGCCATTTTTTTACCTCCTTAGTTATATCTGACACGGGGGTCTACTACTGCATATAATATATCCGAAATCAGCGTGCCTAATAAAGTCAATACTGCCAAAAACATCAAATATCCCATCAAAAATGGAAGATCTTTCGCTGTCACGGCATCGAGAGCTGTCTTTCCAAGACCTGAAATAGAAAAGATTCCCTCTGTGATGATCGCTCCTGAAAATAGTCCCGGTATACTGCCTCCGATAAAAGTGACAATCGGAATCAGGGTATTGCGGAAAGCATGTTTATAGATAACTTTTCTTTCACTTAATCCTTTTGCTCTGGCAGTACGAACATAATCCGCATTTAATACTTCTAACATATTTGTTCTGACATATCTTAACCAGCTGCCGACACCAGAGATGACGAATACGGTTATTGGCAGAATAAAATGGTATGCGATATCCAGCGTCAGCCGAAATCCTGTATAATTTTCTCTCGCTGTCACCATTCCAGAAAGCGGAAGCCATTTTAATCCCATAGCAAAAGTTCTCTGTAAAACAGCAGCGAAAAAGAACGTAGGCAGAGAAATACCTGCTAATGCAAAAAATACAATGATATAATCTGTCTTTGTATATTGTTTTGTAGCTGCGATAATGCCAAATGGTATGGCAATTAAAAGCTCAATAATAAAAGCAGAAAATGATAATGCAAAAGAAGTCCACATCCTGCTTTTAATCACTTCTATTACAGGTTTTTGAAAGGTAAAAGATATTCCAAAATCACCACGCAGGGCATCTTTCACCCATCTAAAATAACCCTCTATAATTGTTCCATTTAATCCATAAGATTCTCTCAATTTCTCTTGTTGTTCTACGGTAATACTCGGATTACCAGATGTCATCTGAGAAACGAAATCTCCCGGCATCATACGAAGCATCCCATAAAGCAGAATAGAAACTCCGAATAATACAAGAATACTGGTCAATATACGCCGAATAATATATTGTCTCATACCACACCTCTTCCCTTTCTTTTATTCCTTTTGTATCTGTATAGCCATTGCTCACTGTGAAAGCATAAGGCAATCAGCTTTCATTTATAGAATGTCTGTTTATGCAGACATATCCTTTTAGCTGCACTGCCGGAAAAATATCGCTGTATTCGCCCGGCAGTACAGCTAATTTTGTATCCCCTTTTCTCTGATTTATTTTATAGAAAGAAATATAAGGAATATAAGGCTGCCTATTTTAACAGACAGCCTTATTTTATCCCCTAAAATTCACATTTTTTGTGAATTATTTGATTTCCAATTTTTCTATTTCATTAAAGAAATTGTAGAAAGTGGAAGTATTAGAAGGGATAGAATCCATATTAATGGTTTCTGGATTGTAAACATAGAGAATTTGTCTTTGATAAACTGGCATATAAGTCGCCCAGCTCATGATCTTATCTAATTCTTGTGCCACTAATGCTCTTCTCTCTTCTAAATCTAATGTCTGCATTACTTGAATCATCATTTTATCTAATTCTGGATCAACAACCCATGTTCTATTAGATCCACCCATTTTCACACTGTCGCTGCCGAATAATTGTGTCAAGTCACAGTCTGTTGTATTTCCCCATGCCATAACCCACATATCCACATCATCATTGCTCACACGATTGCTGAGAATACTGAAATCCAAATCACTGATGATCAATTCTCCGCCTAATTCCTTTAAGTCATTTGCCATCTGTGTTAAAATTGCGGTAGATGGATGATCAGAAGCTTCTCCGATTGCCACTTCTACTACTAATTGTTTTCCATCTTTCACTAATTTTCCGTCTACTTGTTCATAGCCTGCTTCTTTAAAACATTCTAACGCCTTATCTTTATCATATCCCCAATATTCTGTTGCATCTGCTGGATATTCTGGTAATGTTGGGGTCATAGGACGTTCTATAATTTTTGCTAACTCTCCATAATAAGTGGAAATAGACTGTTCTCTTGTCATTAAGTGCATAAGCCCTTCACGTACTTTTAAATCTGGCACTCTTTTTGCACTGATAGCGATATAACCATATCCCGGGAAGTCTACTAAAGTATAAGGGATCTCTTCATCTTTTAACTCTTTCATCACTTCTTTAGAAGCGGAAGGTTCTGTGATATCAATTTCGTTATTCAGAATGGCAGCCATTTTCTGCTCTTCATTGATATATTGTAATTTAAAATATTCAATCTTAGGTGCGCCTAAACGATAGTTAGGGTTTGCTTTTAAAGTAACAACATTATTTTCATAGCTTTGAAATACAAATGGACCAGAACCTAATGGTGCGCCATTTTTCTCTTTTATTTTAGATAGATCTCCCTTTTTAAAATCAGGATCATAATAATGAGAAGGAGTTAATTGTGTCAAAGCTAATACTTGGTCACCTGTTACATTAATGCCATTTACTAATACAGTACAGGTCAGATCGTCTACTTTATTGATACCAGAAACTGTTGGCACATCAATACCATCTGATAACCCTGAAGCGATATAGTCTTTGGATAATTCTTTTGTATAATAAGCTACTGCATCATAACCATCTTTATAATGTTCATATTCACAAAGAGCTAACATATCCAACATTTTTGCTGCATCATTTTCTATTCCTGTTGTATCATATCCTTCATCTTGTAAATACTGAACCCAACTTCTTCCATCTCCGACATCTCCCGGAAGAGTTCCATCAAACCAACCTTCTAAGTTAGTCGCTACTAAATAAGCGATGAAATCTTCTTGATTCTGTGCTTTGGCTTCTGCATCTGCCTGAATCTGAGAAACGGTTTCAGAATAATTTGGATCATCATAATAATATTCATTTGCTCCTACGATATCTAATCTAGTTCTGAATGTTCCCATTCCATCATAAGTAGGATCTAATAAAACATAATATTGGAAAAGTAAATCATCTATTGTCACAGGCTCTCCATCAGAGAATACCATTCCATCTTGTATTGTAATGGTGTAAAGTGTTTGTACATTTCCATTCTCATCAGTAACTTCTTCTGCTTCGATATGACCTGCATTGTCCACTAATTCACTGTTTTCATTTAATTCACTGACAGTTTCAAATACTAATTGAAATGCTTCACTGTCATAATTTGTCTGATAAAAGAATGGAGAAAACACTCCGTTAAAAGAACCTGTACCATATACCACAGTACCTTTTGATTCTGTATTTCCAGTATTATTCGCTGTGGTGTTTTCGGTAGAATTGTTCCCCTCGGTAGACTCCCCTTGTGCAGTAGTAGTGCCTGTTGTATTGTTATTGTTATTTGCATCATTTCCACATCCTGCCATAGACAGAACCATACCTAGAGATAACAATAACGCCAACCCTTTTTTTCTCATAATATTTTTCCTCCTTTTTTATGGCAAATCTCTAAAAACCCTATCCTGCTTCTTTTCTTTCTTAATTCTATTTCAAGAAAAAAGGCTATCCTGATATGCGTACTCTTATTCATGCATGTAGGCCAGCCTCTTTGCTCATCTTATATTTATCATCTGACTTTAAAGAAAAAATTTAAAGCCGGATCGTTTTTAGTTACTTTGTCTTAACATGTTGTATTATAGAGAGTTCTTATCAAATTGTCAAGAACAAATCTTCACAACTTTTTGCATAAACCATAATTTTCTAATAAAACATCTTGAAAATTCGTGAATATTATCACATTAATTTTAATTTTTATACATTACAAAATATTACAAAACAAAACTCTTTCTTCTGTTTTTTATAGGACATACTTTTATTGTAGAAATTTTATCTGTTTTTTTACATTTTGATACCATTGTTATTTCATGTGTATTTCCTATACGCACAAATGTATTTTTATTCACTTCAAATTCCTCTAACATCTTTTATTTTTCTTTATAACTTAAAAAGCGATTACCTGCTGCCTGAAATAAAGCTGTTCCATCTTCCAGCCCGACTTTATAAGGTTCATTTGTTCTGCAATTTAATAAAATCGCATTATAGCTGTCATATCCAATGATGAGTACATATTCATTATTCTCTAATCTGCCAAGCACAGGTCTGCCTTCACTGATAAAATATAATATTTGTTTTAGTGTACAGCCTGTCAGGTCAATCCCCCTATCCTCTAATGCTGTATTTAAAATTTCCATAGATGTTTTTCCACTGTTTAGTAATTCTGCAGCGTCTATTGTGACGCCTGCATATTTTAACATACCATTCAATGCATTCGCAATGGTATTTTCTTCCGAAGGTATAATGCTTATATTAGATAATGTTGCTTGGTTTTTTTGTCCACCACGTATCCAGACATATCTTCCTGTATCATCAATCACTACCCCTGCTACCTCATCTGCTATTTGTATCGCCTCTGTAATTTTATTTCCTGCATCTAACATTTTACCTTTTCCATAGATATAGTACAAATAGGTATTTCCTTCTAATTCTATAAGTTCTAGCTCTTTTTTATCTACATAAACGACTTCTTGTGTATAAGTTGTATGATAACTTCCTGTTCCTACATTCGTAGTGAAATTCAGTCCTAATTCTTTTTTCTTTAATTCTGTCGCTATAAAAGATAATGTCAATTCTTTTTGAGTTGCGGCTGTATTATTGGTAATGATATCCTGTTCTGTTGAAACAAAATTTCCATTTTCGTCCTTTTGAAAACGTGTTAATGTGATGATATTTTCTGTAATAGATGCCTCTGTGAAATAATAAGTATCTTTCTGATAATTTCCCACCTCTCGACTATTTGTATCCACTATAGTGAGATCTGACATATAACATTCTATATTTCCCTCTATTGTTGTATAAATATCCTCTTCTTTTGCCGTCCCATAGACGAAATCATTTTCCATAAATCCGACTACTCGTATTCGCTCCCCCTCTTTTGCAGAAATAATAAATTCTTTATTTGTATCTAATTGTATTTCCTTTATTCTTCTGGATTGATAAATATCATTTTCCATCTGCCATGCCAAAATATTTCCTTTTTTATTGATGACATAACAATCCTCTTTTAAATCACTCACAATAAGTATATATTCCAGACTCGCTAAATCTACAGCGAATACCTCCCCTTCTAATAAAAAATAAAAATTATCACTGTTATTGATATAAAATAAATCACCCAAATTTTTCTTTAAATAGGCGAAAGATTTCTGATATGGGATAAATAATACTTCTTGTATCATATTCTGTTCTGCTATATAATGATAAAGGGCTATTCCCACTCTTCCCTCATGAATCCCCCGATTCATATATCCAAAAACAGTAAAGTAAATGTTACCTTTTTCCTCTATTTGTACAATCTTTATATCATGCTGATCCCATGCGTCCCAAGCCCCATTCTCTTTCTTCTCTGAAAAAGAAAAAATACACTTCATCTCATTTTCTTTTGCATGATATGCCCATAATTCTCTCTCTTTTACAAAACAAATCACCTCTCCTTTTTCTGTCATCATGCTTTCTATCGCCGTATCAGGAGTTATTCCAAGATTTATTCTGCTCGCAGAAACATTCTCACTGACAGAGCGAAATAATTGATTCATGGTTCTCTCATATGTTAATAAATATGTTCTTGTTTCTGTATAATTCGTCCGATAAAATTCTGTAATATTACAGTATTCCTCTGTTCCATACATATTTTTGACTTTTACTTGATAAGAGAGTTCTACACTTGTGATATCTCCATTGATTTCTTTTATGGTAGGAATAGGTTCTATCATCTTTTCTGGACTCAAATCGCCCCATGTGATTTGAGCAAAACTAGAATGGATATCCACCTTACCATAATTGGTATTATCTGACTGCGCATTGGATTCTAAATAAGGAATTAGACTTTCTGCCTCTTCTTTATCAAATGTCTTCTGACAAAAATCTGTAATAAATGTTACCTTTTCTTTCACATGATCGATACCTGAAATAATTCTTGTATAATAAGAAATAGAATCCTGTTTTGTTGTGTATAATCGAATGGTAAAAGAATATTCTGTATCTGGCTCAATCAAATTTTCTAATTGGAGATTCACTTTTATTCCATCTTTTTCCTTCACCCAATCTTCTTTTTCTACTTGTGTTTTTTCAATTAATCTCTCTTGATCTAAAGTACGCACTTCATATACAATTTTTGTTATATTATTTTCATAATTTTCTATCTGTAATACCAAAGTTCTATCTTCTTTTATTGGTGTCAAGGAATCTCTCATACTAGAAACATCCATTTCTCCTATATATCCATGCAAGCAATTTAAACTTATTCCATCATAATCCATATATATAACAGGAAGTGTAGCTTCCTTCATCTGTATTCTATCCGTTTCTGGCTTCTGATTTTGATATAAAAATATTCCTCCTGCTACCAGAACGAATATAAAAACCATAAACCCAATTCTTGTTACTATTTTTTTCATAATCCTTGCTTCACCACCCATCTATCTAATTTATTTTTATCGTTTTCCTATTTTACTTTATTTGTCCTATTTCACTTCATTTTTCTTATTTTACTTTATTTTTCCTAATCTTTTTATACTAATTTCCCTTTTTTCTGTTTCTTTTCATTCTCAAGTCTTTATAATAATTTTTCTAATATTGGATCTATTTGTAAAAATTCTTTTATTTTTTCTATCTTTTCCATATTATTGGCAGATTTTCCCTTAAAAATTCCTCGAATTAAAATGTTCTTCGGTGTGTGTTCCATATCAATAAATTCTAACAGTTGTGTGCGATACCCCATCTGTTCTAAATATTGTGCTCTCAGCGCATCTGTAAAAAGCGCGGCTGTTCTCTCTTTGATGATACCATATTGCAAAATAGGTTCTAATAACTCACTTTTTATCTGTCTATTCAATTCATGCTGGCAACAAGGAACAGATAAAATCACCTTCGCTCCCCACTTCACCGCTTTTGCCAGTGCATAATCTGTTGCTGTATCACAAGCATGTAACGTCACTACCATATCTACTTTATCCACGTCCTCATAAGAAGCGATATCTCCCTCTAAAAATTTAAGCTTCTGATATCCATACTTTTTCTGTAATTCTCCACATTTTTTTATCACATCTTCCTTTAAATCCAACCCTATGATTTGAATAGAGTATCCTCTTAAAATATTAAAAAAATAATACATCGCAAATGTCAAATAGGACTTTCCACAGCCAAAATCAATGATTGTCAATTCTCTGTCATTAGGCAGTTCTGGAACGATATCTTCTAGAAATTCTAAGAACCGATTGATCTGTCTAAATTTTGAATATTTTTCTTTTACCACTTTCCCTTCTTTAGTCATCACACCTAAATCCACTAAAAATGGAATCGGCTTTCCTTCCTCTAAAATATAGTTTTTACTTCGATTATGAGAAAAATCTGGCATCTGCCATACTTTATTTTTATTAGAAATAAATGTCAAATTTCCCTTTTTCCCTGAAAGAATAGTCACATTTTCCTCTTCTGTAATAATCTGTACTTGTTTAAATACTTCTAAATATCCTTCTATCGCTTTTTGTGTATCTTCTATTTCTAGATTTTTATGAAATACTTTTGTCCCTTCATATTTGGATTCTTGAAATATGAGTCTTTGATTCATAAAAATAGGGCGAAGCTTAATTTTAGAAACCCCACCCTTTTGCTTTGGATTACTCACTGTAATCTGTATACATGTATCATTTAATAATGATTGTAACTTTTGTTTTTCTTTCTCTTCCATCTTAATCCTCCATTTATATTACCTTTCTTCACAGAATAAACTCTATTTCTCTCTTCATTCTCTATTTTTGTTATTATTTTCTTCTATTGATTCGATATTTTTATTGTCATTACTATATTGTAGCGATTTTTTTAAAAAACTACAACTATTTTTTCCTCTAAATTCTTAAGATTCGCTTATTTTTTTTCCCCAGATTCTCTTAATTCGTGATTTCAAAATTATTGTCAGAGGTTTTATATCGCTCTACAAACGAAAAGATATATGTTCTTTTGATTCATTATTTTATAAAAAAAATAATGTTATCGTAACAGAAAAAGATGTTATAAAATAGATATTTTCTATAAGATATTTCATGTGAAAGTAAATGTCTAATCTTAAAGAAAAATCTATTTTATAACACCTTCTTTTTATTTTATAAATCCTCTAATTACCTATCTCTCCATCTCCGACATTTGGAATTTCTATATCTACAGCGGCGATTGTACATTTCATTATATAACATCACCTGTATAATATCCTGAAGCCAATTATTAGGTCTAATCTTCTGCTGCATCACTGGTTCAAGCTCTCCCATCGTTCTATTCGGAGGAGGCATTGGTCTACCGGGATAGGGCGGTGGAGGCATCGGTCTGCCTGGTCTGGGTGGTGGGGGTGGCATCGGTCTGTCAGGGTAAGGT
>CAJUHN010000109.1 GCA_910585935.1 uncultured Lachnospiraceae bacterium
TACCGCTACGTCTGGAACGGAGCGAGAGCGCGGCTTCGTTGGAATACTTCCTCGCTGTAGCGAATTTTTAGCCAAAATGTTCCCCTATTTTCTTAAAGCTTGGATATGTGGGGTCATTTTTACGACTGTCGATAGGAAATATCACTTTTAAGGCAGGAATAGGTTTGTGAACCAAACCGACGAAACACCGTACAGGCAAAGCCTGTACCCTTGTGAAACCGAAAACGGAACTGTTAAAAATTGACTAACTTTGAAAGGAGGGAATCCATCGTGAAAAGGAATGACCGTATCATTACTTCTATCTATTTAACAAAGGAGATGTGTAACCAGATTGATAAGATGGCTGATCGGGGACATATTTCTCGTAATGAGCAGATACGTCGTTATATTGAAAAAGGGCTGACAGTAGAAGGGTATACTCAAAACATAGATTTTATTGCTGGTATCATTCGACAGGAGCTTTTGGCAGTTTATCAGATAGAAGATATAAAAGCTATCATAGAACAGCAGGTGAATCGGATTGCTAAGATGCATATGAAATCTGGTAAGATTACGGCTGCTTCTTTTTTTCTGTTGATGAAGGTATTGATAAATTTAGCTCATGAAGGGACAGAGGAAGAATTTGACCAGATGCTTTCTGAAGCTATTGCGCTGGGCGTGGACTATATGCAGAAAAAGGATTTTCAAATCAACAGTTTTTTACAGGATAGTGTTCATCTTCGCAGGTTAGCGGAGAAGTTATGAGAGATATATGGTAATGTTGATGTTGTGATAGATAGGGAAGGAACAGAATAAAAAAAGGTAGATGGAGGAATGAAAGAATGGATAATAGAGAATTTTTAAACCGAATGAAACATGAAATTTTGGACTATTTGCCAGAACAGTATCAGGACGCAGAGGTATTTCTTATGAAAATAAGAAAGAATAATGATGTTATGTTAGATGCCCTGGCTATCAGAAATAAAGGAGAAAGAGTAATTCCACAAATTTATTTGAAAGAATGGTATGAGATGTATCAAAATGGCATGGAAATGGAAGAGATTTTAAAAGAAATCGCACAGGTGTATCTTTCTAGGACGCCTAAAGAAGCAGATTCTGTGTCAGACCTTTTGATGGATTATCATAAAGCAAAAGAGTTTTTAGGATTAAAACTGGTAAATAAAGAAAGTAATCAGAAGATGTTAAAGGGAATGATATGTCGGGATATGGAGAATACCGATCTTACCGCTGTGTTGTGTCTTTGCTATCAAATGGAGAAAGAGTTTCATACCAGTATTCTTATACCAGAGGATATGCTTTCAGAGTGGGGAATAGATCGAGATACTTTGTATCAGGAAGCACTTCAAAATACTATAAAGAAAAATCCAGTAGTTATTAACAATGTGATAGATATAATTTTATATAATGATAAAGAAATGATAGAAGCATATCAGCCAGATGATTTTTATATGCAACCCTATGAACAATATGTTCTTACTAATAAAGAAAAAGTAGATGGTGCAACGGTTCTTCTTTACCCTGATGTTTTGGAACAGCTTGCTAAGAACGCCGATAGTAGCTTTTATATTTTGCCAAGCAGTATCCATGAGGTGATTTTGTTATTAGATAACCATGATATAAATGCAGAAGAATTGCAGAACATAGTAATATCTGTGAACCGAGAAGGAGTGGCGGCAGAAGAAGTTTTATCCAATGAGGTCTATCGGTATGATAAGAAGGAGCATACCTTGTCGATGGCAACGAACCGAATACAGACAGAAAGTTTATTAAAACGGTTAAGTGTGATTCCATCAGAAACTTTGCCAGATATGGAAATGGAGAGGGAGGAGTAAAATGAGAATAGAAATGATAGCAGGAGGTGGAGGAAATCTCTTTATTAGTCTATAAACAGAGATTTAAAAATCCTAATGATAAAAGCACCGCCAGTAAAAATTATGCTTATATTCGTTATATTGCCACTCGTCCAAGAGTAGCGAAGAATGAGGGCATGAATCATGGGCTATTTGGACAGTTGGCACTAAACGAGCCGTTGAGGGAGTTTTCTGATTGGAAAGATGTGGCACATTTGGTATATGAAAATTCTAAAAAACATGTGACCATGTATTGCAGTGTGATTTCCTTTGAGGAAAATACCGCAAAAGAACTCTTTTTGAAAGAGAAAAAAGCATGGCAGCGTTATCTGAATAAACATATCCGAACAATAGCAGAGAAGAATGAGATGAAACGGGAATATTTCCAATGGGCAGCGGCATTTCATCAGGAAAAGAAACACCCACATCTCCATGTAGCATTTTGGGATAATTCCGAAGAAGCATTAAAGATTAAAAATCCTTTTACTCCTCCTTCTGTTCCTAATGATATCCGCAAACAGATGATAAAAGAAACTTTTGCTGACCGAATACGGGCATATGGAGCAGAAAAAAATAAAGCTGTCGTGGATCTTCGGAAGGTCAGTGATGAATTAGTAGAGGATTTTGAAAGGCATATGCGGCAGTTAGGCAGGTACAAATATCAGAAATTGCGAGAGGAATATGATAGGGAAACAGAATGGATAGATGCTTTTAATTGGAATGATGACGTATTAAAGAATATAGCGGATAGAGTGTTTCGGATAAAAGCAGTGTTTCCTGTGAAAGGCAGAATTGCCTATCAGTTCTTGTCAGTGGATCTAAAAAAACAGGTTGAGGAATTAACAACGTATTTGTTGTCTGAGATACCAAATTTACAAAGGCTGAAATCTGATTATGTAGAGAGCAAGATGAAAATGGTTTTTCTGTATGGCGGAAAGGAGGAATATTTGTTATCTCAACGCAGGAGATTTGAGCAAGAAGCGGACAAAATCATAGCAAATCGTATCTTAGGTATGATAAAAACTCTGAATCGCTGGGAGAAAGAAGGAAAAGGAGAGGATTATTTTGGTAAACATTCGCTATATCCTATAGAACAGATGATGATGGAATTGTTTGATGTGTTGTTTTCTTTGATCACGGTTAATAACCAACAGTATGAGAGGGGTGAAAAAAGGAGTGTTGAATTATCGAAAGAAGCAAAAAAGGAATTGTATTTGAAATATCAGGATAAAGGATATGAACATTAACCCACCGATTTTCGGTGGGAATATTTTTCTGCCGAAAAGGAGCAAATATGATAAAACTACAGGCAACATATTTTCCGGGCTGTGGAAGTGTAGAGAATAGTATTTTGGAAAAGTATGAATATCCAGAGGATCACCCATGTTATGGTTGTCCTTATCACTTCCCAGTCAGTGTTCCAAGTTGTACAATGGGAAGTCAGCCAGATATCTGTGCATGGTATTTTTATAAAAAGATGATAAAAAAAAGAAAATGTTGAGGATATGGGAGAATGAAGAAAAAAGAAAAGCTGATGTTAAGTGTTATTCTGATAGGAATCGGTACAGGATGTAATTTATTTTTTACAGCGGCTCTGCATGGACTTCTTTCTAAACAGCAGACTACTTTGATTCTGTTTCCATTTTCTCAGTGTATCAGAGGATTATGGATAGAACGGCAGCAGCTTTTTCTGTTTCTAGTTTTGGAAGGGTTTTTGATTTTGTGCAGTGTGGTTTTTTGGATGCAGAATAGCCGCCCTTACCAGAGTGAGCTTATAAAGGTAGCAGGAGATATTTATACGCCAGCTTCTGTAGGACAGTATCAACATGGTTCTTCACGCTGGCTGAAAGAGGAAGAATGGGATCAGGCGTTTCAAACACAGATAATCGATCCTCATAACAGAGTCATTAAAATGCTTTTAGATACTGGTTACGATAATCTATCCAATCCTATCTATCAAGAGAAAGGAAAGGAGGGCGATACGGTTAAATTTGTAAAAAATGTTGTTACACCTGCCAAGATAAGCCTAAAAAAGGTAGAACAAGTCACTCAGGAAGGTGATCCTTATAAGTTGTTTTCTGAGGGTGGCATTGTGGTAGGGCGAAAAAAGAAGAAAGATAAGGAAAAGCTCTATTTTATTGGATCGGATACGCATACCTTGACGATTGGAGCAACTCGCTCTGGAAAAACACGCTGTTTGGTGATTCCGTCCATTTGTTTTATGGCACTGGCTGGAGAAAGTCTGGTAATTAGTGATCCAAAAGCGGAATTATTTCATTATACAGCGGATTATCTGAAAAAATTAGGTTATGAAGTGATTTGTCTGGATTTCAAAAATCCAGAGAAAAGTACTCGTTACAATCTCCTTCAGCCAGTTATTGACGCAATAAACGAAGAAGATATGGAACGGGCGGAAATGTATGCATGGGATATTACCAATATTTTAGTAGGGGACAATACTTCCAATGAGAAAATTTGGGAAAATGGCGAAAAATCTACGATTGCAGCGGCGATTCTCTGTGTAGTGGCAGATAATCGAAAACGACCAGAATATCAGAATCTTACGAATGTCTACTGGTTTATTGCAGAGATGAGTAAGTCTGTAGATGGTAAGATACTGATGAGTGAATACATGAAGAAATTACCAAACAAGCATCCGGCACGAGCATTGATGTCGATTGCAGAAGTCGCACCCAGCCGCACGAAGGGCAGTTTTGATACCTCAGCTTTGACCACATTACGGTTGTTCACAAGCCGATCAGTCTATTCTATCACTCATAAAAGTGATTATAATATCGCAGATATTGGATGGAAAAAACAAGTGTTGTTTTTGATTTTGCCAGATGAAAAGACCGCTTATTATCCAATCGCAAGCCTGATGGTATCTCAACTTTATGAGCTTTTGGTACAGCAGTCTGATATGCGTGGAGGTCGGTTGAAAAATCGGGTGAATTTTATTTTAGATGAATTTGGAAACTTTACAAAAATAAATGATTTTACGAATAAATTGACAGTAGCAGGTGGACGGGGAATCCGATTTAATCTGTTTTTGCAGAGTTTTGAACAGCTTACACAGAAGTATGATAAGGAAACGGCAGCGATTGTAAAATCTAATTGTCAGACATGGATTTATTTACAGGCGGACGATAAGGAAACTCTGCAGGATATATGCGAAAAGTTGGGAAAATATACCACTTCGTCTTACCAGCTTTCTAGTCAGCACGGAAAGTACATAAATCCCAGCAGTTCCCATAGTATCAGTCTTGTGGCGAGAGAACTTTTAACGACAGATGAGATACGGCGTATTTCACGTCCATACCAGCTTGTGATAAGCAGACAATATCCAGCTATGATGAATGCACCAGATCTGACAGAGTGGTATTTTAATCAGATGTGTGGATTAGGAAATCAGGAACATAATCGAGCCGTTAGAGAAGTGCGAGAACAGGCACGACCGATTCTTTCTTCAAGGACAGAAGAAATTCCGTTGTGGAATATTTGGGTGTATTATGCGAAAGAGTTACAAATAAAAGAGGCACAACAAAAAGCACAGACAAGAACAGAACCAGCCAAAACAATGTTTTCGTCTGTAAAAAGTTAGAAATAAACAGGAGGCTTAGAGAAAAGTGAAGAAAAAGATGAAACAAATAGTATCTAAAATTCGAGTGGCAGGCTTTTTTGTGTTTGCTGCTTTTCTTATGCTGGCGAATCGTTATACGGTCTATGGTACAGATATTGGAAATAGTAAACTTGCTAAAGGCACGGAAAAATTGATTTCTGATGCTACGACATGGCTGATGGTATTAGCTCCTGTCGTAGCAGGACTTATGATTATTTATTTCTGTATTCGCCGTTCTGCAGCAGATGAGATGGATCAGAAGAAATGGAATAATCGCATTGTGGTGGCGATTGTATCTTGTATCGGTGCAGTGTTAGGAAGTGCTACTCTTAATATTATCGTTGGCTATTATAAGTAAGACGTTTGTATGATAGAAAACCGTGAATTTTTGCGGTTTTATAATAAACAGCCTTGAAAAAGGTGAAACCATTTTATAAAAAAGGAGAACAAAAATTATGAAAAAGATGAAAAACAAAATGAATGAACTGGCTGTGATAGGGTATGTAAAGGGAAAACAGATGAAAGGGAAACTGATGGACGTGCTTACCCAGAAGTCGGGAGAAGGTTTTGTGGATACTGCACTGAAAATTTTGATTTCTGTAGTAGTCGGTGCGCTGTTGCTTGCAGGTCTGTATATGTTATTTAATGATACCATTCTCCCCACTTTGACACAGAGAATCAAAGATCTATTTAATTATAAAGGATAAAAAAATCGCTGGAATAAAAGGCAGACAGGGCTATTCCGTTTGGGTTTGGTAAAGAGGCTTATGATCATTCAGAAACGGTCAATCGAAAGTAATAAAATAAGAAAGAAAAGGATAAAAAAGTGCTCAGTGGGAGGTATCTTTCACTGGGCAGGGAGGTGATGAATTGGAAGTAATTTTTATGACATTGATTGTGACACTCTTAAATGGTGCAATCGTTTTTATGGATAGTATACTGGCGGATCAGATTTCCCTGACACTTTATGCCGAACAATATATGGTGGTATCTGGCAATGGAACTATGGTGGAAATTCTGTTTGAAATCCTATTGGGTTTTGGAGTTTCCTTGATCATTTTAAAATTTTTGAAAAAGGGATTTGAATGTTATGTGATGTGGACAGATGGTGATCCAGACAGTGAACCAACTAATCTGATACTTCGTTTTATTCAGGCTATTGTGGTAGCGATATGTTTTCCGACATTATATAGTTGGTTAGCGGATATAACAGAAAATCTGAGCAATGATTTATTGGCAGGAATCGGCATATCAACGAATTATGATTGGCAGATATGGGTAACAGGGCTGTCTTCCGCAGGAATTATAACGGCTATCTTTGGTCTGGTGTTTGTCATCTGCTATTTTCTGTTACATTTCCAATTTCTTATGAGGGGATTAGAGATTATGATTTTACGAGTTGGTCTTCCCCTTGCATGTATAGGATTGCTTGATAATGATAAAGGGGTATTTAAAAGTTATATAATGAAGTTTTTTCAGTCTGCCATTACAGTTATTATACAAATTAGTTTATGCAAATTGGGTGTTGGTATGATGATGAATATAGGACTCAATAAGAATCTGTTCTGGGGGATTGCATGTATGGCACTTGCTATTAAGACACCAAGGTTTTTATCTGAGTTTATGCTTCCTATTGGTGGAGTTGGAAACAGCGTAGTAAATAACCTTTATCATTCCGTGCGACTGGTTGGTATGGCAAAAAATATGGTGAAGTAAAGGCGGTGACAAAATGATAACAATAAAGGATATTTCTATGGCTGTCATCGCTTTCATTCGGCTGGGAGCAATTTTTAGATTTATTTATTGCATGGTGCGGCTGGAAAGTGCGGAAGAAGAACAGATGCAGTATAAAAAAAGGGCGAAGAATACAATATTATTCTATATATTTGCTGAGTCTATTTGGCAGATCAAGGAGCTGGTTTTCTATTATTATGGAGCATAGGAGGGAGTTTGGAATGGAACGTGAAATCAGTCTTTATATTCCAACTGGAGTAAAAGCGCAGAAGGAATTATTTCATGGTTTTGGAAAGAGAGAGCTGGGGCAAAGTGCTATCGGTTTTCTAATAAGTGGTGTCGTTGCAGTATTGTTGTGGTTCATCTGCAAAAACGTGGTTTTAACGGTTGTAGCGGCACTTTCTGGTATTTTTGGAAGTGTGATGATGTGTACCAAAGATCAGAATAATCAGAGTGTAGTAGACCAGATCGGCAACATGATTCGATTTTATCATGACCAGCAGATTTATCCTTATCGTATGTTAGATGAGTGGGCAAGAAAAGAGGAAATCAATGATAGGAACAAAGCAGATTGATATCTTTATTATCTGCCTTTTGGTTGCTTTGTTTTTAGGGGTATGGTGTGATAGGACGTTATATTGGTATCTGAAACGGAAAGATTTACCGAAGACCGTTGTTATTACGATGATGATAACTGTGGTCTTTTTATTTTTCTATGGGTTTACCTTTTTTGCTTTACGCTGTATTTTGCTGTGTCAAGTGCTGCTTGTAGCAGGAGTGTGTGATAGGGCGACATATGAGATACCGAATGGTCTGCATATTTTAATCGCTATCGTGGGATTAATCCATTTTCAGTTATTTCCAGCTTTATGTGGTTTCTTTCTCGTTCCACTGCCATTTTTAATAGCAGCACTGAAGACAGAAAAAATCGGAGGCGGAGATGTGAAATTAATGGCGGTCAGTGGTTTTGCTCTGGGAGTAACAAAAGGGATCGATATGATGATATGGGGGCTTTTAATAGGGTTCTTGTGGAACGCTGTTTTTCACAAGAAAAATAAGAGAATTCCCCTTGCTCCTTTTCTTGCTTTTGGTTGTTTTATCGTATTATTGCCAATATAAAAATTTAATGGGAGGATAACGAAATGAAAAAACTTTTAAAGAACCGAATAGTAATAGGGCTGATTTGTATGATTGTTTCCCTTATCATCTGTTTTGGTTTGACACCGATGTTTAATGACGCCTTAAAATCCAAAGAAAAGATCGTGCGTGTAAATACAGAAATCAAAAAGGGAGATAAGATTACAACAAAAATGATTACTACAGTGGAAGTAGGCGGATATAATCTTCCTTCTAATATAATTTATAAAGAGGAAGATATAATAGGCAAATATGCCAATACCGATCTTTATAAAGGAGATTATGTGCTGACCAGCAAACTGTCTGATACCCCACAACTTAAAAATGAATACTTAACCAAATTGAATGGGACAAATCGGGCAGTTTCTATTACGATTAACTCTTTTGCCGCTGGGCTGTCTGGAAAGCTGGAACGTGGGGATATTGTTTCTCTGATTGCCAGTGATGTAGGGGATTTACGAAAGACGTTGATTCCTTTAGAACTGCAATATGTTGAAGTTATCGCAACCACTCTCAGCGATGGAACGGATAGTGATATGCAAGAGGGGGAAGAGGCGGAATTGGCATCTACGATTACTGTTCTTGTGACACCAGAACAGGCAAGACTTTTAGTAGAGTTGGAACAGACTGGAAGTATCCATGCTGCTTTAGTCTATCGTGGCAGCAGCGAAAATACAGAGCAGTTTTTAAAGGCACAGAGAGAAATATTGGAAGAACTATATCCTACAGAAACAGTGGAAGAAAATGAAAATGGTATCATTCACACAGAGATACAAAAAAATCAAGAATAGGGAGGGAATCTATTATGGGACAGGAAAAAATGTTGGCAATTATAGGAAATTCCGGAAGCGGAAAAACTACTGTTTCCATCAAGTTGGCTTGTGCTCTTGCCACAAAGAAGAAAAATGTGATTGTGGTATTTTGTGATCCTTTCACCCCGGTTATTCCGGCACTTCTTCCGCCTAGTGTGATACATGATATTTCTCTTGGTGCTCTGTTGACTGAACCAGGGCTGACACAGACGAATATTTTAAATGCTTGTGTTCCATCACCAAGTAATGAATATATTAGCCTGTTGGGATATCGCATGGGAGAAAATCTTTTGAATTATCCGAAAATCACAAGAGATAAGGCAGTAGAATTATTTGTTTCTTTACGGTATTTGGCAGATTATGTGATTTTTGACTGTAGTACCATATTTGAAGCGGATTTGGCATCTCTTGTAGCTGTGGAAACCGCAGATAAGGTGTTGAAAATCTGGACAGCGAACTTGAAAGGTATGTCCTATTATCAAAGTCATATTCCCATGTTGGAGGACAGTCGTTATCGGAAGGACAGTCATCTGACCGCTATCGGAAATCTTAAAGTGGGACAGGATTGGGAAGCTGTATCAGGTCAGTATGGCGGTGTGAATTATGTACTGCCTTATACGGCGGAACTAGAACAGCAAGATAATGAACAGACGTTGTTTGAATCAATGTTTTCTTCAGAAAGTGTTCCTTATCAGACAGAAATTAACCGTATTCTTTTCGATGTATTTTCCTTTCCCGTCATACAGTCGAAGAAATTGGACAAAAAGACAGAATCTGGGCATGTGTCAAAGGAGAAGAAGGAAAAGGGGAAAAGAAACTTTAAATTGCCTTTTGCTAGAAATAAAGGAGAGTTTTAATCCGTTAGATTTGGCATATAGAAAGGGAAGGTATGGCGGACTCTTTCTAAAGATTCATAGAAAATTATCTGAAAGGGGAAATTTATTTGCAGGAAATATTTGATATTCATAACCATACAGAGAGATTTGGAGGGGAAATCTGTTTACGTTCTTTCCCAGAGGTATTAAAAGAAGTGCAGGAATATATTACAAAACATTATGCCTCAACTTTGAAAGATGACCCAGACGAGAGTCGAGAGCTTATAAAGTCTTATATCCAGAAATATTTAGAAACAAATCATTTAGGTGTGGTGGAGATAGAACAGAAGGAATTATGCGAACTGATTTATGGCGAGATGACAGGATTTTCTTTTCTCACCAAGTATCTGTATAGAGATGATGTGGAGGAAATTAACATTAATCAGTGGAAAGATGTAAAAATTACTTATTCCAATGGGGATATTTTACCAAGCAAAGAACACTTTAATTCTCCTCAACATGCAATTGATGTAATCCGGCGTATGCTTCATAAGTCTGGTATGATTTTTGATAGTGCTCAGACCATTGTAGTAGGACATCTTTCCAATAAAATCCGAATTACGGTTATGGGTGATGGAGTGATTGATCGGGATAAAGGGTTATCCGCTTCTATTCGTATTGTCAATCCCCGTAAACTGACGAAACAACAATTTGTAGATTACGGAACAGCTACTGCTGAAATGTTAGATTTACTGGCAGCCTGTTATTGTCATGGTGTTTCTATGTGTATTACAGGGGCGACTTCCAGTGGCAAAACTACGCTGATGAGTTGGATTTTGGGACAAGTTCCTTATAACAAACGAATTGTTACATTAGAACAAGGTTGTAGGGAATTTGACCTGACGGTAGAAGATGAAGACGGAAAGGTGCTAAATAATGTCGTTCATCTTGTGACTCGATTCTCTGATGATCCGAAACAGAATATTACTCTTGTAAAACTTTTAGAAACTACTCTGACAATCAATCCAGACTGTGTGGCAGTAGCGGAGATGAAAGGTGCGGAAAGTATGCAGGCTATTAATGCCGCTAATACAGGACATTCTATCATCACGACGATTCATGCCAATTCCTGTGCAGATACTTATTACCGTATGGTGACTTTATGTAAACAGTCTTATGATATGGACGATTCTACATTAATGGGGCTTGCAACGAAAGCATTTCCGATTGTGGCATTTGCGAAAAAGTTGGAGGACAATAGCAGAAGGATTATGGAGATTTCTGAATGTGAATATCTGCCAGACGCGAGCAGTTCTGGAGAAAGCCGTCGGAAAATGCGTACTTTGTTTCGGTTTAATATTACGGATAATCGCGTTATAGAGGGAAGAATGAAGATCATCGGACATTATGAAAGGGTAGAAGCTCCTTCTGAAGGGTTATTAAAGCGTTTGAGGGAGAATGGAATGTCTTTTAAAACGCAACAACAGCTTTTTAATATGTGAGAAAGCAGAGGAGGTTTATGATATAAAATAGTTCTATTGTTAGGTGATTGCGAAGGTGAAAAGGGAAGTGTTAAGACAAAAGGGGACGCTTCAGCAAGGAAGTATTCCAACGAAGCCGCGCTTTCGCTCCGTTCCAGACGTAATGGTA
>CAJUHN010000110.1 GCA_910585935.1 uncultured Lachnospiraceae bacterium
TTCCAACGAAGCCGCGCTTTCGCTCCGTTCCAGACGTAATGGTACTAAATTCGCGAACCCTTGTGAGTTTGCTCATTAAGTACCAACGTCTTCCAAGGGGTTTCTTATGGAATACTTCCTTGCCTCCGCTGGTTGGCGGTTCTACTTTTTGAAAAAGTGAATGTTATGATAAATAAGATATGAAATTTAAGTGAGGAAATATAGAAAAGTAATCTTAGCAAAAGGCAGCATGGATATGGTTTTTAGAGCTTTGTGATTATCTATTTTTATTGTAGATGATAGGAGAGAAATGGAGGTATCAATACTTTGACAATATTAATAACAATAGCATTTTTACTGGCGGTTATCGGTAGTTTTTTGTTGCTCGATTTATCGCCTTTTTCTTTTTTAGAAGGGTTAGCTGATTTATTTCAGCCTAAAAAACTTTCTATGAAAAGCCGAATTGAGGAAAGCCGCAAAAATAAGAAGACCAAGGGGTTGAAGCTGTTATTTTTGGAAACAAAAGAGATTTTACGAGTGACAGGAAAGAAAGGGCTGTTTTCTGCTTTGTGCGTTTTATCTATGATTTTATTTGTAGTAGGTGTTTTTATGGCAATGACAATGAAGAATACCTATCTAATCCCTGTGTTGGCAGTAGGATTTGCCCTGCTCCCATTTTATTATGTAAAATTCACGGCAGGGCGGCATAAAAGACAGATTAATATGGAGCTGGAAACAGCACTTTCTATCATTACTACCAGTTATCTAAGAGGAAAAAATACCATTATTCGTGCTATCGAAGAGAATCAGCCTTATCTCAATCCGCCTGTGGCAGAAGTGTTTCGGAATTTTTTATTACAGGTTAAACTTATCAATTCTAATTTGAAAGAGGCTTTAGATCAGATGAAATTAGGGGTGGATAATACGGTATTTCATGAATGGGTAGATGCTGTGATAGCATGTCAAGATGATTATAATTTGAAATCTACGCTGCCGCCTATTGTAGCAAAGTTGTCTGATATGCGAGTGGTGTCTACGGAATTGGATTTATTGCTTACAGAACCTGTAAAGGAATATATTACTATGGTAGTATTGCTTTTAGGCAGTATTCCTTTGATGTATTTTTTAAATGCCAGTTGGTATGAAACATTGATGTTTACGGAATTTGGGAAGATTTTACTCGCTATTTGTGGTGTGGTGATTTTTATTTCTGTTGCAGCGGTGGCAAAGCATACTCGTCCTATTGAGTATAAGCGATGAGGGAGGGATAACAGATGCAACATGTAATTTTATGCTTGTTTGCTTTATTTTTTTCGATGGGGTTATATTTTATTTTGGCAGCTGTGTTTCATGTGCCGACTTACAAGGCGACTAAGGCAGTGTTGGGAATTGTGAGGAAAACGAAGAAGCAGGCGAGAAATTCGGATGTGATTTTGATGGAATTGGCAACAAAACTTTCTAATGTCTTGCCCATAGATGACTATAAACGCCGTAAGTTGACCAATACATTAAAATCAGCGGAAATTTCATTAACAGCAGAACAATATATTTCTCTCGCTTTTGTAAAAGCAGGATTCGTATTTTTATGTGCTGTTCCTTGTCTACTGATTGTGCCGATAATTTCTCCTGTCTTTATCATCATGAGTATTGGTATTTATTTTTCAGAGAGTAATCGGGCTGAGAAGAAGATGAAAGTCAGACGGGAAGAAATCGAATATGAGCTGCCACGATTTGTAGCAACCTTGACACAGGAGCTTCAGGCGAGTCGTGATGTACTTTCCATGTTGGAAAGTTATCAAAAGAATGCAGGAAAGGCTTTCAAAAATGAATTATCCATTACTATAGCAGATATGCGCACGGGTAACTTTGAAGGGGCACTGACTCGGTTAGAAGCCAGGGTATCTAGTGCCATGTTATCGGATATAGTACGCGGCTTAATCGGCGTTTTGCGTGGAGATGATGGGGTGACGTTTTTTCGTATGCTCAGTCATGATATGAAACAGTTAGAACTGCAGCGGTTAAAAAAATTAGCGATGGAGCGACCTCCTAAAATTCGTAAATACTCTTTTTTACTTCTTGGCTGTATGTTGCTTTTATATATGGGTGTGATGGGGTATCAGATCCTCGGTACAATGTCAGGAATGTTTTAAGGAGGAAGGAATGATGCTAAAACAGATTTTAAAATCAAAACGAGGGGAAAGTTACCTAGATGTGGCAATCGGCATGTTGTGTTTTATGTTGATCCTAGCTTTTGCCGTCCATTTTCTTCCAGTATTTATTGCAAAACAGCAACTGGATATTTTTGCTACAGAGATTATAAGACAATCGGAAATCACAGGCAACACGAATGTATCCTCTCGCATAGACGAGATGAAAAAACAAACGGGTCTTGATCCGGATATTCAATGGGATTGTGATTATTACAGTGGGAGCAAGGTACAGTTGAATGGGGATATTATGGTGACATTGACAGATACGGTAGAGATTGGATTTTTTATCTTTGGATCTTTTCCGATTGAGATACAGGCAAAAGCTACGGGGAAATCAGAAGTGTATTATAAATGATAGAGGTGAGTGATGAAACTTAAAAAGTGCTTATATAACAGAAAAGGAAATTCCACTCCCATGACGATTGCTTTAATTTTGGGATTGTTGCTTTTGATTTGTGCTATGTCAGAATTTTTCCGTCTGATAATTATTGTACAGGGAGTGAGAGATGGGCTTACATCAGCCGTTATCACGGTTGTGACAACGAATTATGACGAAGCTTATCATGGATTACGGGAGGGGTATTCTGGCGGTTATATATTATTAGGGGAGCATTGGGAAGAAAAGCTGGATTATGATGATGTTTACCGCCGACTTGATGTCTTGTTAGGAACAAAAAAGATGGGGGATTATCATGTGAAGATACAAGATCAGGGATATGAGTATCGGCTGTCAGAATTGGAAGTAAAAGTCATCAATGCACCTTTCACACCAGAAAATACCAGTCAAAATTTAGAAGCGAGTGTCATGGTTACGATAGAAATTCCACTGTCTTTTGGCTGGAAACTTGTTCCGCCACTTACCATGAACATTCGGACAAGGGCAGCTTATATGCCGAAATTTTAAGATATTACACAATTTAAGATGTTGTTATACAATGAACGGGAGGTTTTTTGTATGAAGCTGGGTAAGAGAGGATATGAAAACAAGGAAAGTGAGGGTTAGATTATGAAGAAAGATTATAACAAAAAGAAATACATAATGATTGCTTCTCTGTCTGTTTTAGCATGTTGTCTGGTGGGAGGATTAGTTTGGTATCTGGGTACGATAAAAAAAGAAGCTTTGCCTGTGATACAGGAGGAAAAGAAATCGGAAGTAACCGTTACGATACCAGAGATTTTAGTGAATTTAGATGAGCAACAAAGTGAAACGAAAACAAGCAGTCAAACGGAGAATACAGAAGAAAAAGGACAGAAAGAACCAGAGAAAAATGAACAAGAAACTACGGAAGTTCGTATACAAGAAGAAAAACAGTCTAAACCATCGCATGACAAGCCAAAGTCACCCTCTGAGGTCACACCACCTTCTGAGTCACCTGTTAACACAGAAAGTATAGTTTCTATAGAAAATCCAGATGAAAATGGGTTATGTCAGCCCGAACATATGCCACAACAAAAAGCAGAGGAACTGCAAGGTGGGGAAACCCAGCCAGATGGTGCGGTTTATGTGCCAGGATTTGGCTGGATTGAGGATAGTAAGGAGGAAAATTCCACTAAGGTCGCACCTCATGCAGGAACAGGAGATATGATAGGAGGTATGTAATCAAAGAAGGAATAGAAAGTGGATATGGCAGCGGCTATATCCGCTTTTTCTTTCTCATTAGTTTTTTGGGTAATGTGTATGGATATTTATTTTGGAGGTATAAATGAAAAGATTTTTTTGTATAGGGTTGTGTTTCGTAATACTTGTTTCTTTCTCCTTTTCTGCATTTGCTGCCGGTGATTCTAATATTGATAGTGGCGGAGGTGGTATGGGACAGGGGACAAATCAGAATTTTTGGAATCCGGGACGTGATGGAGTGCGAGTAACCATTGTGAGAGAGTGTGATAATATTCCTGTGTCCATGCCGATTGATTTTTCTAACTATTCTAATAGCGATGTAGTAATTCATTTTCAATATGGAAATAAGATAGCATATCGAAACGGAAAGGAACTTGAGCCTAAACAGGGGGGATATGCTTGTATTGTTCCTACAAATCCCATGCCCTTGATAGTGAGTTCTAGCAGTCAGGAAGCAAGTATTCATGCTATTCGCAATTATTTTTGTCGGGAAGGAACGATACAGGATATTGCAGTAGCTACTGGACTGGATTATGATATTTTAGTGAGTGGTGCATATAAAATATTATTAGAACCCATCGCTTATTTTAAGTATAGTGGGGTGATGTTTGCTATGACTGCTACAGAAGCTGCTTTCTATAATAAACAAACCGGAAATGGACTGCGTAATAAAATGGTTTCTTTAACGCATAAAAATTTACCTCTTGCTATGTTTTTAGAAACGGCAGATTTAGGGTTTCCTGCATGGAATGGTTCTATCACACAAGCACAAAGTGATGATACGATTATCGCAAATCTGGGAGTTGGGGTGGTGCGTTTTTCTGAACTAGATGAATTTGATCCTGAACCAGAGATAGAAAGTAATCTATCGTATCGCTGTGATACAGAGGTCATTACGTCGGTACAGCTTACTACCAGCGAGGAAAAAACGCCAGATAGTCCAGCTTATGCCTATTTTTCTATCAATGGACAAACCTATTCACATACGGATATTTATATCCCAGAAGGTGGTTCACAACTGGCATGGGTAAAATGGAGAACACCCAAAGACCCAGGAATAATTACCATTACTATTTCGAGTAATTGTTCTTTAAACATCCATGAGATTGTGGCAGAAATCGTAGATATCAATGATAATCCGCCACCTGATCCACAGGCGAAGGATCGCAAAGAGGAATTTATTATCCCTACTGTGCCAAATAAGGAGAATATGACAAATTTGACATGGGGAGAATGGGACTGCTGGTGGGAGGAATATTGGGTATGGCATAGTACGGATGAAGAAGAGAATGGATATTGGTGTGATCATGGCTGGTGGGAGTATGAATGGCTGTCCTACTCTGCGAGTCTGTCTGGCACACTGAAAACCATACCAGATGAGAAAAATCCGACTGCTTCAGGTAAAATCATGAAAAGTGGATATGGAATCAATGCAGAAGTTTCGGCTTCGGTTCATTCTTCTGCCCCAAGTGACCATATCACGGGGGCACAGAATGTAGTTGCCTATTTTCCAGAGTTTCATTATACAACCTACTGGCGGCTGTTAAAGCGGCTGCATACAGGAACTCTTAGCACCTTTGAATTTCAGCAAAATCCCTATAGTACTTATGGGCGACCTGTACATTTTTCTCCGGTATGGTTTCCAAATGGGAACTATATAACTTATACCGAGGTATTCGATGCATGGACGCCAGCCGGTATGCTGAAAATTAATCTGACAGATATCCTGATCGTGAAAGGTTCTTTATTTGATGACTGGCATATTCGACCCGTAGAGTAACGTGTTATCTATAAAATATAAGGGATTTTTATGATAGGAGAGGATATTGACAGAATAAAGAAACGGAGGAACAAGAGAAATGGAAGGATTATTATTTCCTATTATTATGTTGACTATTACCTTTATGGGGAGTGGTCTTTTCTTTTTGATACAAAAGCAAAAAAAGCCAAAGATCCAAACCGGTGAAGAAACATCTGCCATACAAACGGCACAGGAATTTATTCATGTAAAGGATATCAAAGAGAACTATCTCTATACGACAAGTGGATTCGTGTTTGCCTATGTACGTATTCATTCTATCAGTATGGATCTTTATAGTAAGGCAGAAAAACACCTTTTTATCCGACAGCTTACCGCAGAATTATCGGATATTCCATATCCATTTAAGTTTTTGGCGGTCAGCCGACCCGTAGACATTTCTCCTGTGATTACAGATATGCAATCTATGTTAAAGAACGCAGATGATAAACGAAAAGAATTACTTCGACAAGAGATTTTACAAATGTCTGGGTATGCATTATCAGGGGAGATTGTAGAACGGCAGTTTTATGTATCCTTTTGGGAGAAGATAGGAGAGGAAGGGGAAAAAGAAGTGGGGAAACGGGCTGCCTTGTTTTCGGAAAAGTTTTCTGGCTGTGGAATTTCCTGTGATGTATTAGGGGAAAAAGAAATTGTGAGGCTGATGAATTTGATTCATAATCCGTCTTATATTCATTTGGAAGATACAGAGGTTTCAGCTTCCATTCCGTTTTTGAAGGAGGATAGTTATGCTTAAAAAACAGACTATGCAACAGCAAGATTTACAGAACAATGCGTTACTGAATGTCATCACTCCAATAGGGTTAGAATTTAATAAAAATAGCCTTTCTATAGGAGAAAATATCGGAAAGATATATGGGCTGATCCGTTATCCGCAAAAGGTAGAAGTAGAATGGCTGTCACGAATTACGAATATTCCATCTACGATAGTATCCATTGGGTGGCAACCAGTAGATAATACTACTTTGATAAATGCTATTTCTCGCAGTGTCGTGCAACAGAGGGGACTTGCCGAGGGAGCAAAAGATCCCCTTTCCCGTCAGAGAGCGGAGAAAGCGGCGGAAGATGGAGAGAAAATTATTATGCAGATTGATAGGGAGGGAGAAACGGTCGGACTGATGAGTGTATTAATTATGCCGATTGCGAAAGAAGAAAAAACATTTAAAAAAGTGTGTCGTCGTGCGGAGAGTATTGTGAGTATGATGAAATGCAAGATGCGAGTGATTCCAAACTTACAAAAAGAGAGTTTTCAACATCTTTCTCCTTCCTTTCCGACGAATGTCAAAGTGGAAAGCATGTTACAAAAGATTGTACCAATTTCCACCTTTATGGGTGGGTTTCCTTTTGCCAGCAGCGGATTTCATGATGGAGAGGGATATTATTTTGCAAAAGATACGAGCGGCGGTCTTGTTATTGTGGATACATGGCGGCGTGGTGGAGATCGCACCAACAGCAATTTTGTCATTATGGGCAATTCTGGAGTGGGGAAGTCTACTGCTATTAAGCATATCATATTATCCGAATATATGAAAGGAACAAAAATTTTTGTAGTAGATCCAGAATCAGAATATAAAGACCTTTGTTATAATCTAAATGGGAACTGGATTAATGCGGTGGGTGGTTCTGGGGGCAGGATTAATCCTCTGCAGGTTCGTCCATCGCCTCGTGATGATGAGCAGGAAAAAGAAGTAGAACGGTTATATTGGGACGAAGGGTATGGAATGAATGACCTTGCTCTTCATATGAAGAATTTAGAAATCTTCTTCACCCTTTATCTTCCCTCTATCACAGATATGCAGCGAGCTGTCTTAAAAAAGTGTCTTGTGGAATTATATCAGCAATTTAATATTACATGGAATACCGATATTTCTTCATTAAAGCCAGAAGATTTTCCGATTTTTTCCGACCTTTATAAATTAATACAGGAAAAAGCAAAACACCCGATCGACAGGCAGATTTATAATGACCTTGCACTGCTTTTTTATGATATAGCAGAAGGTTCAGACCGTTTTATTTGGAATGGGAAAAGCACCATGAAAGATACACAAGAGGAGAATACAAAGGGAGGTTCGATTACGGTATTAGATACAAATGCGTTACAGGAAACGAGTGATTCTATAAAACGAACACAATATTTTAATATTTTGACTTATTGTTGGGAGCAGATGAGTAAGAATCGGGAAGAACGGGTACTGTTAATTTGTGATGAAGCGTATCTGATGATAGACCAGAAAGTGCCACAGTCCCTGGTATATCTCAGAAATGTGATGAAACGTGCGAGAAAATATGAGGGAGCATTGGCAATTATCTCTCACAGCATCGTAGATTTTCTGAGTGAAAGTATTAAACAGTATGGGCAGGCACTTCTGGATATTCCTTGTTATAAAATATTAATGGGAACAGACGGTAAAAATTTAAAAGAAACGGCAGAACTTTATGATCTGACGGAAGCAGAGCAGGAACTTTTATTGGCAAGGAAAAGAGGTCATGCTCTGTTTTTGGTAGGCGCAAAACGTTTACATATTCATTTTGAGATTCCAGATTATAAAATGCCTTATATGGGGAAGGCAGGAGGAAGATAGTATGGCAGTAGATCCGATAATGGCAAAATGTTTCATTTCGATGGCAGTACAAGGTGCAACTCAGGAACAGAAAAGAAAGCGTTTGTTTTCTGCCATTTTAATGGGAGTTATTTTTCTGTTGCTTTTTGTTGCCTTTCTTGTTTATCTGCTAACGAGTCCTTTATCCGTATTTATGGAGTTGGCATTTCCAAAAGCGGAATTAGATGCCATTGAAAATTTTCAGAAAGAGTATGGGTTCAATCAAAATATTGGTATTTATGAGCAGGATTATGTAGAAAGTAATAGACAGTCTTATGAAGGTATGATATTTATAGAAAATGGTATAGAAGTGACGTATTATAACCAGATGGACGAGCGTTGGGCGGATATGATGTATGGGACTTCCAGTACCATTGGGCAGGCAGGGTGTGGACCGACTTCGATGGCGATTGTGATTTCTACTTTGACGGGAGAATTCCACGATCCCGTAGAATTATCCCAGTGGTCTGTGGAAAATGGATATCGTTGTGAGGGAAATGGTTCGTATCATAGTTTAATTCCTGCGGCAGCTTCGGCTTATGGGTTGACTTGTGAGGGAAATTTGACAGAAGAAGGGATTGTAGAGGCTTTATCTTCTGGAAAATTGGTAGTAGTGATCATGAGTCGGGGGCATTTTACAAAAGGAGGACACTTTATTGTTTTGCGAGGGATTACCCGTGAGGGAAAAATTCTGGTAGCTGACCCAGCGAGTTATAATCGAAGCAATCAGGAATGGGATCTATCTATTATTTTGTCTGAATCGAATAAAGCGATGGCAGTAGGAGAACCTTATTGGGCGATTGGAAATTAAGGAGGATATAGTATGATTTTATATTTATCATCTACCAAACATACAAATCTCTTGGATTTTATGGAGGATTATGAATCGGACGGTGTACTTATCAAGAAGATGATAGGGAATTTTGTCTTAAAACAATTCGTAATTTATGATATGAGAAATTTTTCTCATTTTACAGAAGTCGTGCTGGATCGGCTCGCTTTTGGAGATACCGATGAAGAATTTGCCCATGCGATTGAGGAATTTTTGACGATGTATTCTGCAAGAGTAACGGTAATCTGTGAGGGACTTTCAAAGCGTGATTTTTTGTTTCAGGCATTACTTGATAGAGGAGTAGGGAATATTGTCTGTGGTACAGAAATTTTGGTGATACAACAAGAAATTAGGGAATGTTTGAGTGATAGGGGTATGACACGGTATTCATTCAAGAAATGTCAAGACAGACAAGAGGAATGTGAGAAATTAAACTTTCATTGCAAAAATGTAAAAGTAGCAGTAGTTGGCTCTCAACCGAGAATAGGAACTACTACAACAGCAATCGGTCTGTGTGTATGGCTGGCTCGTATGGGTGCATCGGTTTATTATGTAGAAGCAAATAAAAGCGGACATTTAGCGGCACTTGTCCGTGCGTATGATATGGAATTAGAAACAGATGGCTGGAAGTTTGAAGGAGTTCACTATCGGAGGGAAGAACCTAAAGAGGATACGAATTTTATTGTTTATGATATGGGGAGTAGCTATTCTAATCAGAGAGAGAGGTTAGAAGGAGCAGATTTAAGACTGTTGGTATGTGGAACAAAGCCTCATGAATTATCTTTTACGATATATTTGCAAAGATTACTTGCAGGTACATATGCGTATTTGCTTTGTCCTTTTGTAGTAGACAGTATGAAAGGAGAATTGGTAGAAGTTCTGCAAAATGATTATCATAAAGTGCTGTTTTCCGAGTATCAACCAGAATTAACGAATAGTGATAGTAATGCGAAACAATTTAAAACGGTGATAGCAAATTATATCATGGAGGAATAAGTAATAAATTAAAGAAAAGTCTGTGAAGTGCTAGAAGAATGGCATTTCACAGACTTTTTGGATAAGGAGGAATTTAATAAGATGATAAAACAGGAGTAATTAAAGAAGTAGGCATATGGAGGGAGTCTAAAAAGCTGTGCTTTGTCTATATTTATTTATCGTGAACTTTTCAAAAAAAATATTGTGTATGATATTCTTTTACAAGATACTTCCTACAACAAAGAAAGATTAGATGCCTTTGTAGAATTGATATCAAAAGTTTGCTGTAGTATAATTGAAAAACGATTTGTATTAATTAGGAGGATATGAATATAGAGATTGTAAAAAGATACTTTTTGAAGTTAAACCGTGAGTAATTCGTTATGTAATAAATTGTTTGGATAAAAACACGACATTAGTAAGAAATATTTGAGCTTATATATTTTCTACATTATTTAATTTAACTAACATAATAGATTAAGTTAACAACATAGAACTTGTATTTTAGTATCGTAAATTGTTCAACTTTTCTGTTTATATTTATATTAACACTGGATATTGAATAATTTTAAAGATAGAATTAAAGTTATATGAAAAGAGTGAAAATATAATTATAGAATAGATAGTATTTATTTACTAGAAATTTGATAAAAAACTAAATAATCATAATTTATTTCAAGTAAAGTGAAAGTTATATAGATAGGGGAGTATGAAAGAAATGTTAACGATGATATTAAAGCGTTACACTATCAGCATGATTATTGATTTATAATATCAGGAACTTTACAATATTTATTAATAAAATTTATAATAATAACAATTAAGATAAAAAATTTACAAAAATAATTGACAGAATTTAAAATTAGTGATATTTTTAAATTAAAGTTTAAGTGTCAAAAAACAAACAAGTATGTCGATATATAATTTTTACTTAATTTAATGTAAAAATATAAAAAAGAAATGCTGATAAAAAAGATTTAGGTAATTGCAAAAGTCAAAAGGGACGCTTCAGGAAGTATTTCAGCGAAGCCCCAATTTCGTTCTGTTTCAGACGTAGTGGTACTAAATTCTCAGCGTGTAATCCCACCACTCATGAAGTATCAATGTCTTTTAAGGGGATTCTTATAGAATATTTCTTTGCTGGGGCTGTTCTACTTTTTGAAAAGCGAATGTTACCAGAACTTATGAAATCTAAGTGAGGAGATATGCAGAAAGAATTTTCGGAAAGGTCATTATTTATATGAAATTTAGAGTTTCGCAATTATCTAGATAAAATCGATTATAAGAAAGGAGAAAAAATGACATTAAATGAGCTAGTACATCAACGTAAGGTGCATCTAAAATAAAGTTAATTGAATTTGGTTATATATATCTTTTTTTAGAAAGGAAAGAAGTATTTTTAGATATTATTTTAGAAAAGTATTATAGAGCATAAGAATAAAGGCTACGTTGCAGTGTATAAGAAATAGTTTAAATATTGTATATATAAACATACTAATTATCATTGAAATTTATACACTAAATTTGACAGATAATCAAGAGTTATCCATTAGATTTAATGAAGAAGAGTTATATGAATAAT
>CAJUHN010000111.1 GCA_910585935.1 uncultured Lachnospiraceae bacterium
CAAAAGAAGCCCCTTGGAAGACGTCGGCACTTAATGAGCAGTTTCGCAAGAAGCGGAACAGCGAGTTTAGTGTCCGCTACGTCTGGAACGGAGCGAGAGCGCGGCTTCGCTGGAATACTTCCTTGCCGAAGCGTCCCTTTTGAAATGTTACATCATAAATTTGTTCTGCAACATTTGAATATAAAACATCACCGTTAAATACATTCCCAAAAGTCTTTGTAACGTAACTCTATTATAGTTATCTAAAGTAATTGTATTAAAAATGCCATCTATCCAAATGAAAGACAGCATTTTTAAAAACTCCTTTATAACTTCATAAAATAATTATTTTCTTTCCATAAACCACAGGATTTGATAAGGCTCTGAGTCATTTGTAGCTGTCCGAGAGTATTTGGGTGAATCGCATCACCATTCCAATTTCCTTCTTCCAATAAAAATGGATATTTTTCTAACATTCTCATCCATTCAGAAAAATGATCTACTAATAATACTTTTTGTTCTTTTGCTACTTCACGAATAGCTTCTACATAAGAAGGGAGCATTTTCTCTCGTTCATCTTTAGAGCGAATAGGATTAGGAGTGCGTAAAATAGGAATCGCGTGTTTTTTACGAGCAGCTTCTATTAACAATACTAAATTCTTTTTAAATTTAGATAAAGAAATCGTTTCACTGCTTGCTGCATCATTTGTTCCAAACATAATGACTACAAAATCAGCAGGATAAAGATCAAAACGCTCTGTGCTGTGTTGTAATTGAGATTGAGTAGTAGCTCCAGAAACACCAGTGTTAATTATGGTATCATTTTTGCGACCATAGGTTTCATGAATATATTTCTCAAATATCTGATGGATGCTATTAAATCCATGTGTATGTAAAGCACCATGAGTGATGCTATCTCCGATAAACAGCCAAACGGCTGATGAGGTAGCATTTAATTGGCGTCGTATTTCCTGCTGAAAATTATTCAAAAGAGCAGGAGAGGAAATACTTTCTCTTAAAGCTACTTTTGCCTCTGAAGTTCCCGGAAGAGTTTGAACTTCCTGAGAAGATACAGGAAAGCCTGCAATAGAGCCATAAGTGAATAAGGAGAGGACTTTACCTAAAAATAAATGTCCAACAGCATTTAACATACCATTTGGCTGAAAACATTTTTCTATAAATTCTGGTGTATTTGTCTTTTCATAACATGGAATTAATAAAACACGTTTCTTTTGTAATAAAGATAAGCTCTGATAGAGTTCTTGAATAACTTGTGTACATGCTTTTGCTTTTTGGTTTTGAACAGGGTCTTTATCAGCGTGAGGGGTGATTAAAATACAATAAGAAGTTTCCGCTCTTAAAGAGAGAGACTTTTTAATAAAAAGGTAAAGGATTTCTTTAAACTTAGGTTGATCTGATATTTCAAGATCTTCTTTACTGACAAGGTAAACGACAGCTTTTGGGTTAAAACGAGTCACTAAATCAACAAAATTTGCATTTATAGTATCCATATGATAACCAGATTTCCCAGAATTAATCATGTATCTTTGACGACTGAATTCAGATGAAGCTTTTGTCCAGCGAATATATTCTTCAAATTGACCAACAAAATTTCTTGCAAATCCACATTGTGCATAACTTCCTGCTGTTTCTTCTCCACCAACAAAAACCCATGTATTAGAGGGATTTTCATTGAACATGGATTGTAGAATTGTATATGACATAAGATATCATCCTTTCTTTCAATATATAATGTTTATAATTATTTTATTATAAAGCTGAAAAGTACGCAATATGAATATCAGAAAAATAGAAAATTTTTTGTAAAATTTTTTGTTAAAAATAGATGATAATCACAATATTTGTAAAAAATTAGAAAAGACAATATTTCCTTTTAGAAAATTTTAATTCTTATTTATTAGAGCATAAGAGAAAAATATTTGCGATTGTATAGGAAACTTTGATATATTTTATTTCTGTAAATTTTAAAGATATAAAAAAGGATAAAATTTATAACTAAAAAAATAGTAATAGTGCAGGTCGGTTTATAGTGAAAGGGGCACAAAAACAAGGAAGTATTCCAGCGAAGCTGTGCTTTCGCTCCGTTCCAGACGTAATGGTACTAAATTCGCTGTTCGTTGCCAAACGCTCCTTAAGTGCCGATGTCTTCCAAGGGGCTTCTTATGGAATACTTCCTTGCCTTTGCTAGTATATAAGCTTTTCTGAGTTGTGAAAAGCAAATTTCATAATAATTAAAGAATAAATTTTTTACTTTTATAAAAAAGTGGGTATAATATATAATAAAGATGCAACAATTTATACTAAATTGTTGCATCTCTATTTACATTCTATATATCGGAAGGATTTAAAAAAAGTTTAGAGTAAATTGAAAAAGTTTTTTATTATTCTAATAATCTAAAAAAATTATAAATCTAAGTTCAAAAATACATTATCTTTCTCATCTTGTTCAATACCTAAATAGCGTTTTGTAATTTGAAAATTGGAGTGATTATAAATATTCATCAACATCACAGAAGGAACACCTGCTTGCCATGCATAATATCCAAAAGTTTTCCGGAGAGAATGACAACTGATAGGTGTTTCAAGCTGTAGAGCCAAAGAGGCATTTTTTAAAATACGATAAGCTTGGCAGCGGCTTAAAGGGGCGTGAGGAAATTTTCCATAAAATAGGTAATGAGCAGGATTTACTCTATGAAAACTATTTTTATATTCCATAAGTGCTTGCTTGACGGAGGGGGATAAAGGTAGCTTATTTTGTTTTTTTGTTTTACGCTCTATAAGTGTGATATGAGAGCGAAAAGATTTTTTCTTAAAATCATAGACGTCATTCCAAGTGAGAGAAAGCAGATCACTGATCCGAAGCGCTGTATTTACCCCTAGATGAATCAATAAGTAATTACGCATATTAGGGTGTATTGTTTGATAATAGTTTTTTAATTCTTGTAAATCTTCTTTTTTTCTGATAGGCTGTGCCATTGTCATGATAAAATCTCCTTTTTTTTATTAATTATGCGGTTTTTCTTGGTAATACGAAAAAAATCGTCATATAAAATCTAGTATAAATCAAAATTCAGCAAATTAATAGAAATTAATATGCAACAATTTAGTATAAATTGTTGTATGAATATAAAATTCGACAGCAGATAAAGACAAAACAACGGGGATTTCTAGAAATCTAGAGATAGAAAGAGAAAAAAAGTAAAAGGAAAGAGTGCAAACGGATATTGCAGGAGAAAAACAAGGAGGTTTTGAAATGTTAAATTTTACGATAAAACCCGGAGAAAGTTTTCAGATAGGAAAAGACATCACCGTTGTCTTTTTGGGAGGAACACCTAATAACCTAAAAGTTATGGTGGATGCGCCGCGCAGTTATAACATTGTGCGAGGGAGTTTATTAGAAAAACAAAAGAATTATTATCCAGAACCTGCTATTCCAGCAGAAGCGATGAGAAAAATGATCGCGAAACAAAAGCAGGAAAAAAGAAAAATCGAGGGATAAAGACAGCAATGAGAAAGTTTAGAAATGTTGAAATAAGATAGGCTTAACCTAGGAGGTCTATTTTATGATAAAAAAGGTGAATGGATTCACAGATAAAAACAAACACGGAGGTAAGAATTATGATTATTCAACACAACATGCAAGCCATGAACGCAAACAGAATGTTAGGAACAGTAGTGACAGGTCAATCCAAATCCACAGAGAAGTTATCTTCTGGATATCGTATTAACCGAGCAGCAGACGACGCAGCAGGACTTTCTATTTCAGAGAAAATGAGAAGTCAGATAAGAGGACTCAATCAGGCATCTACCAATGCACAAGATGGTATTTCTTTAATCCAGACAGCAGAAGGCGCGTTAAATGAACAACATTCTATTTTACAGAGAATGAGAGAACTAGCTGTTCAAGCAGCAAATGGAACAGAAACAGACAGCGATAGAAAAGCTGTACAGGATGAAATCAGCCAATTACAGGAAGAATTGACAAGAATTTCTGAAACAACAGAATTTAATACCATGAAGTTATTAGATGGTTCTTTAGATGCAAAAGAAGTGGAAAATGCTACTGATGTAAAATTTACAGCAAATGCAGATGCATTTGAGGCTACATTTGCAACTGTGATAGGTTCAGCAGCAGGAGCTCCAAGTACATTTAGTGAAAGTGTAAAGGATAAGATTACAATTGATAGTATAGCACTAGAAATAGATTGGGATGAAGCATTAAAAGAAGGATATTCTACACTTACAGCTGAAGGTATAAAAAAGGGCGCAATAACAACTATGGCTGGAGATTTAGCTTCTTTTGTAGAAACAACTATTAATAAAGAAATAGAAAAATATAATAAAGAAAATAATGCAAATGTTGGTACAGTAAAGGTAACAGCAGATGCTGCAGGTAAATTTACTATTACAGGTACAACGGAAGGCTCAGGGTCAATAAATATTGCGGCTACTACAAATTCGTTATTAACTGTATTAAAATTAGATGACACAAGTACAAATGCAAATAATCCTGCTACAACTACAAATAAGCCTGCAGGATATATGATGCCAACAGGTTTAGATGCAACTGCTACAGATGCTAATGAAACAATGACGGTGACTATTAATGGACAAAAAGTACAATATACAAATGTGACAGCTATAACAGCTACTGAGGATTTAGAAACAGTTGCTGATAAAGTAACAATTGATTTACAAACAGCTATTGACGATGCGATGGCAGCTTCTGGATTAACTGCTGGACAAGAAGGTTTTATAGATAGTAGTAAAGTAAATGTAACGGTGAAAGATGGAGCATTAGCGATTGAATATACTGGTGAAGGAGAACTTGATATCAGTTTTGATGAATCTGCTTTAGCGAAAGCATTAGGATTAAATCCAAAAGGACAAAAAGAGGATACCAGTGTAAAAGGAAATGGTGGTATGGAGCTTCAAATTGGAGCAAATGAAGGTCAAACCATGACATTTACTCTTTCTGATATGAGTGCTAAGTCATTAGGGGTAGATGGGGATAAGGTGGATTTAAGTACACAAGAAAGTGCAAAGAAAGCGACTACTATCATCGATGAAGCGATTGGAAAAGTTTCTTATGCAAGAGGAAAAATGGGAGCTGTACAGAATCGTTTAGAGCATACAATTGCAAACTTAGATACATCAGCAGAAAATATGCAGACAGCAGAATCTCGTATTCGTGATCTTGATATGGCAAAGGAAATGGTAACTTACTCTAAAAATAATATTTTGCAGCAGGCAGCACAGTCTATGCTCGCTCAGGCAAATCAATCAACACAGGGAGTACTTTCCTTATTACAGTAAATTTTATCTCATTTTCAATAGAAAAAGAAAGTGTGGGACAGGTGAGATTATTCACCTGTCCTTTTTCGTTAAGCTTTAGATTGTTTGACATGATGGAAGTTTTTAGCATTTGAAGAATGAAGTCATATACAACAAAAAAACTGCAAATTTACATAATTTATTTTGGATTATAAAGAGAGGAGAAAGATATGAAGCTATCACAATGTATGATTGTTAAAAATGAAGAAAAAAATATAGAACGTGCATTATCATGGGGAAAAGGAATTGTATGTGAACAAATTGTAGTAGATACAGGTTCTACAGATCGAACGATAGAAATTGCAAAACAAATGGGAGCGAAAGTTTATGAGTTCACTTGGATTAATGATTTCGCAGCAGCGAAAAATTTTGCTATTAGTAAAGCAATGGGGGATTGGATTGCATTTTTAGATGCTGATGAGTATTTTTCAGAGGAAGATGCAAAAAAGCTACCAAAACTTTTAGAGGAATTAGAGAAAAAGAAATTTGAAATTAAGGGAGAAAAGGGAAAGATAAATATAATAGAAACAGATTGGGTTCAATTAGATGAGAACGGAAAGATTTTTGCTGTACCATCGCAAACCAGAATTTTTAGAAATAAACCCTATATTAGATATCAGGGAGCAATCCATGAACAAATTATTGTTCATCCAAAATCAGGGAAAAAGTTTTTCAATTTAGATATGACAGGAAAATTAGCGATCTATCATACAGGATATGCATGGACAGAGAAGAAACAGGAGGAGAAAAAAGAAAGAAATATTACTTTATTAAAAAAAGAATTAGAAGGAAATCCAATTAGTGCGAAATTAAAACTTTATCTGGCAGAAAGTTTATTATTAGATGGAAAAATAGCAGAAGCTATTTCTTTTGCCAGACAAGCAATAAAAAATGAAGATAATTCTTTAGGAAAAGATAGAATATTATCAGCATATCAATTTGTTTTTTATGAACTTTATGATTTAAAACTTAGAAAATTAACCTTACCAGAGAATGAAAAATTTGATATAGAAAATTTTTATAGGGAAGCTATTCAAGTAGATAATAGCTATCCTGATTTTGATATAGCGATGGGGATGAATAGTTTTCTTGACAGAGATTGGGAAAATACTTGTATATACTTAGAGCGAGCATTAGAAAAGTCTGTCCAGATGAAGAAAATAAAATATAGTCGTATTACTGAATTTATAGGTCAAATTTATCGGTTTCTAACTATATCATATGGATACTTAGATAAAGAAAACAAAGCTATCTATTATGCAACTCTTACATTAAAGACAGATAAATTTCAAGAAACTATTTTAACTATTTGTTTAAAAAAGTTTTTTTTAGAAAATGCAGTTGTTTTTCAGGAAGTCATAAATTATTTAGAAAAGATTTATGATTTGAAACAAAAGAAAGATTTGTTTTTTGTATTAAAGTGTGTAAAGAAAAACGGTATCAAAAAATTGGAGGAAGTGTTAAAAGAATATTTGACACAAGAGGATAGAGATATTTTATATCCGCCTTATAAAAGGATTATAGAAAAAGATCTTTCTCAGATGACAGGGATAGATCATGATTTTTATATGTTATTTGAAAAAATTTTAAATATATCGGAAGAAAATTTAGTTTGGGTTATGCGAGAAAACTTAGAAAAAATAAGACAGAAAGCCCCTCAGATTTTTCAAAGCGTTGTTACAAATTATAATTACTGGAATTATTGGGGAAAGATAGATTTAGAGAGTGGAAACTTAGAATTGATTCAAAACCGTGTGAAGGAATTAAAAGAGCATGGAAGGGATTTGATTTGGGTTTATGAAAAATTAGAAGATTTCCGCTCTAAGAAAGTATTATATTATCTCATACAAAATTGGCTGACTTTCCGCCCCGACTTTTTAGAGAGAAGCAGAGAAAAGGTGTATGACCAATACTTCGATATGGATATCATTTTGTGCGATAAGGAAGAAGTCATAGTAGATTTAGGAGCATTTATAGGAGATACTTATGATGCTTATATTAAAACGTATGGAGAAGAAAATTATGAAAGGTATTATTGTTACGAAATATCAGAAGAGAATTTAGAGAAATTAAGAGAAAAATTTTCTGGAAAGGAAACAGTAATTCTTCGGGATAAAGCTGCAGCAGAAAAAAGTGGAAAGAGTAAGATAGTGGTAAATAATGATTTCCCAAGTGCAAATTTTATTGGGGAAAAAGGAGAAAAAGAGATAGAAACGGTATCCATAGATGAGGACATTTTAGAAAAGATTACTTTGCTGAAAATGGATATAGAAGGGGCAGAACAGAAAGCGATAGAAGGGAGTAAAAGGCATATCAAAGAAGAAAAACCAAAATTGACGATATCCATTTATCATAAAAATGAAGATTTATGGAAGATACCAAAGATGATCTATGAAATAAATCCAGAATATAAGTTTTATTTAAGGTATTCTGGAGGAAATATTTATCCTTCAGAGTATGTTTTACTTGCGATTTAGATTTAAAAGTGAAAAAATAATTCTACGTTTTGACGAAAAGTTCGCACAGGAAAAAAGTATTTAGGTAAAGATGCGCTTTTGCTCCGTGTAAGGCTACATAGACACTAAATTCGCAGTTTCTAATGGAACTGTTTATGAAGTGCCGATGTCTTTCAAGGTGCTTCTTTTGGAATACTTTTTTCCTGTGCTAGTTTGTATTTTAAATAAGAAAAATTAAATTTTGATACGAAAAATAGTTTATAAGTTTATCGAGATAATGTCGCTAAGACTTGACATAGAGATAGATAAGTAGTATTATTTTACCCTATATAGAACTACGAAATTATGAAAACGGTATTTTATTTTGGTCATCTATAAAAGATAACAGAAATGATAAAATAATTTAAGAATAGGAGATGAAGGAAGATGGAATTAGTTACTATAAAAGAATTATATCATAACACAGACCAATATTTAAACAAGAAAATCACAATAGGGGGATGGCTGAGGAATATTCGAGATTCTAAAAGTTTTGGTTTTCTTGTAATAAATGATGGAAGTTTTTTTGAAACTTTACAGGTAGTATATCATGACAGCATGGAAAATTTTGAGGAAATTTCTAAATTAAATGTTGGAGCGGCAGTGATGGTAACAGGACTTCTAGTAGCGACTCCGCAGGCAAAACAGCCTTTTGAAATACAGGCAGAGGAAGTGACAATAGAAGGAGGGTCTGCTCCTGAGTATCCATTGCAGAAAAAACGTCATTCTTTTGAATATTTGCGCACGATTCCTCATTTAAGAGCTAGAACGAATACCTTTCAGGCAGTATTCCGTGTGCGCTCTCTCATTGCATATGCGATTCATAAATATTTTCAGGAGAGAGGTTTTGTGTATGTACACACCCCTTTAATTACTGGCAGTGACTGTGAAGGAGCAGGAGAAATGTTTCGTGTGACTACATTGGATATGGAGAACATTCCAAGGACAGAAGATGGAAAGGTGGATTATACAAAGGATTTTTTCAATAAAGAAACGAATCTGACGGTCAGCGGACAATTAAATGGAGAAACTTATGCAATGGCATTTCGTAATATCTATACTTTTGGACCGACTTTCCGTGCAGAAAATTCCAACACTACCCGCCACGCAGCAGAATTTTGGATGATAGAGCCAGAAATGGCATTTGCAGATTTAAAAGACGATATGATATTAGCGGAAGGCATGTTAAAATATATTATTCGTTATGTATTAGAAAATGCACCAGAGGAAATGGCATTTTTTAATCAATTTGTGGATAAAGGATTATTGGAGAGATTACAAGGAGTTTTGAACTCAGAATTTGGGCATATCACCTATACAGATGCCATAGAGATTCTGGAAAAACACAATGATAAATTTGATTATAAAGTATCTTGGGGGTGTGATTTACAGACAGAACATGAGAAATATTTGACAGAGGAAATTTTTAAACGTCCTGTATTCGTAACAGACTATCCAAAAGATATTAAAGCATTTTATATGAAATTAAACGAAGATGGAAAGACAGTTGCAGCTATGGACTGTTTAGTGCCCGGAATTGGAGAGATCATGGGAGGAAGTCAGAGAGAAGACAATCTGGAAAAATTGGAAAAACGCATGGAAGAGCTGAAACTTAAGAAAGAAGATTATGATTTTTATTTAGACCTACGCAGATATGGTTCTACCCGTCATGCAGGATTTGGGTTAGGATTTGAACGCTGTGTGATGTATTTAACTGGAATGGGAAATATTCGAGATGTCATTCCATTTCCTAGAACAGTGAATAATTGTGAACTTTAAGAAATAAATAAAAAAATAAATGATAACAAACGCCGTTACAATTCGCAAACTGGTTTATAGTAATGAAATTGGTTTGTGAAGCGTGATGGCGTTTGTTGTTGTATATCTACTATATTTGAAATGGAACAGAAAGAAAATTATTTTCTAATATAAAAAGGTTCGCGTAATAAGATATTACGCGAACCTTTTTTCTTACTATAGCACAAAAATTTTTGTATTGCAAGGTAAAATTTTTCAAATGGGTTAGGTTTATTTGGTTTTGGTTAGAAGATTTCTGCTGTTTCAGGGGGGAAGGAATTGGCGAATGGGTCACACTTTATCAAAAAATACCCTTGTCAGACGCGCTCTCGCTCCGTTCCAGACGTAGCGGTACTAAATTCGCAGCCCCTGACAGGACTGCTTATTAAGTACCAACGTCTTCCAAGGGTCTGCCTAGGGTATATTTTTGATAAAGCGTTACTTTTTTGCCTTTTCCGGGAATGAAAATACTGAATTTGTTGAAATAAATTTTTATTATTGTATAGATATATAGATAGAAAAATTCTTTTAAGAAGTTATATTTCTAAAAATGGAATTTCAAAATATAACTTTATTTTGATAAATGGAAAATGCTTTTTTTTTAAACTTTCGATAAACTAGCGCAGGCAAAGAAGTATTCCGAAAGAAGACCCTTGGAAGACGTTGGCACTTAATGAGCGGTGCGGTGACGCGCCGAGAATTTAGTGTCCGCTACGTCTGGAACGGAGCGGGAGCGCGTCTTCGTTGGAATACTTCTTTCCCTGCGAGAACCTTTGGTTCTTATGTGAAACAAACACAAGAAAATGGATATAGAAAAAAGGTTCGCGTAATATCTTATTACGTGAATCAAGGATTTAGAGCAAGTGGATAATGGAATAAGGTAAAACATGGAAAATAAATCGAATCAAGTGAAATCAGGGCAAATAACAATTACCTACAAAATGAAGCTATATCATAGACATTTGGAAGATTTAATTTTAACGAAAAAATTATATAATCAGGTTTTAAAGTTTTATTATGAAATTTTATTAGAACAAGAAGAACTTCTAGAACTCAGTAATTTTTTATTAATGAGGGAATTAGAAATTCTCAGTGTAGGAACAAAAGAAGATAAAAAAGAGAAAAAGAAGCCGAAATATGCGCTCGATGAATTTCCAACCTTACCGCTTTATTTTAGAAGAGCGATTATCAATCATGCGATAAGTTTAATGAGAAGTTATAAAAGTAATTACCAAAATTGGCTCGATTCCGAGAAGAAAAAGAAATGTCCCATTCCAGCACAAACTTTTTGTGCCTCTCCGATTTATTATAAGGGAATGTATAAAGACTTTACAGAAACTTCTATTCGGTTAAAAGTGTTTGATGGAAAAAGATGGAACTGGTTAAAATTTCCTTATCAGGGAAGAAAGATTCCAGAGAAGGCGGTGGCTTTATCTCCAGTTCTCTATCTGAAAGGGAAGAAGGCATGGCTTCATGTACCTGTGTCGATTGAAGTGGAACAAGTGACAACGATAGCAGAGAGAATGAAAGAAGAAGAAAAGATTTTAGCGGTTTCTTTTCCTCATGCGGATACGATGGCGGTCTGTGCGATTCTATTAAAAAATGGAGAGATGGCAGGATATGAGTATATAAGAGGTGGAAAGGAATGGAGAGGGAAAAAGAAGAGATTACTGGAGAGATTAGAAAAGAGCCAGAAGAGCAGAAAACAAATTTGTGTTTCGGACAATAAGAA
>CAJUHN010000112.1 GCA_910585935.1 uncultured Lachnospiraceae bacterium
CGAAGCCGCGCTTTCGCTCCGTTCCAGACGTAGTGGTACTAAATTCGCAAATCCCACTTCTTGCGGGTTTGCTCATTAAGTACCAACGTCTTCCAAGGGGCTTCTTATGGAATACTTCCTTGCCTCCGCTGGTTGACTGTTCTATTTTTGGAAAAGAGAATGTTACGATAACTTATGAAATCGAGGTAGGAGAGATGCGGAAAGAAGTTTTAGAAAGGTCAGTAGTTCTATGGGATTTAGAGTTTCGCAATTATCTAACAATAGTAAAATAGAAAGGAAGTGATAAGATGGGAAAAATAGCTTGGAAACCCGGAAATATGTTATATCCTGTTCCAGCGGTGATGGTGAGTTGTAAAAGGGAGGGAGAAACAGCCAATATTATTACTGTCGCATGGGCAGGAACAGTTAATAGTACTCCAGCTATGGTTTCGATTTCTGTACGTCCAGAGCGATATTCTTATGAAATCATAAAAGATACAAAAGAATTTGTTATTAATTTGACGACAGAGAGATTAGTTTTTGCAGCAGATTTTTGTGGGGTGAAATCGGGAAGAGATGTGAACAAATGGAAAGAGATGAAATTGACTCCTTGTGAATCTCGGATTGTAAAAGCGCCGGGCATTTTAGAGAGTCCAGTGAATATAGAATGTAGCGTGAGGGAGATTATGCCTCTAGGCAGTCATGATTTATTCTTAGCAGAGGTAGTCAATGTGAATGTGACAGAGGAATTATTGGAGGAAAATGGAAAATTTGAATTGAATAAAAGTGGTCTGGTGATGTATTCTCATGGAGAGTATTTTAGTATGGGAAAATCATTAGGGAAGTTTGGATTCAGTGTAAAGAAAAAGAAGTGAAAAGGGTGAAGCGTTTTGAAAATAGGGAAGCTCCAAATTAAAAATTTTAAATCTATTCGGGATATGAAAATTGAAGAAATAGATTATGCTTGTATCTTTGTGGGAAAAAATAATACAGGAAAGACCGTTATTCTAGATGCTATTCGAGCGATTACAGGAAGTTATCAAATAAAAAAGGAAGATTTTTTCTCTTTAGAGAAACCAATAGAAATAGAAGTGAGCTTGGAAATTACAGAAGAGGATTTAAAACTTCTTTTTGAAAACCGAATTATTAGTAAATATAAAAATTATGAACAGTGGATGACAGATTTTCAAAATAAACTGCCAACTTTTCAAGATAATAAGTTGGATTTTATATATATTCATTACTCTAATGGAAGGACACTTTATCAGGATAAAAGAAAAAAAAGTAATAAATATATTCCTTTTGTGCTCCCTAAAATCTGTTATATTGGGTGTGATCGAAACATAAGTGAGATAGAGAGAAGCTTTTTACCGTTGCAGACAGGAATAAAAAATTTGAATTTTCATAAATGTATTTTTACTAAGGGGAAAGATTGTACGCACTGTTTTCAATGCCGGAAAATAATAGAAAACAAGAAAGTAGAGGATTTGACAGCGATAGAAACGGCAAAATTATTGGAATATAAATTATATCTTCTCCATATGGGAAAATTTTTAGAGAGTGTAAATCAGTGCTTTCAGAGAAATACGGGAAAGGCACAGGAAATTAATTATCAATTTAAGTTTGATATAGAGGAAGTATTTCATGTTGAAACATTGTTAGAAAGCCATGATAGAGATCGGATAGAGAATATTGAACAGGTAGGGGCAGGTACGAAAAGTTTATATATTCTTTCTTTATTAGAGGCATATATAAAAGAAGAAACCAGTATTCCCAGTATTGTTATGATGGAAGAACCTGAAATCTATCTGCATCCACAGCTTCAAAAGGCAGCGGGAGAGGTTCTCTATAAACTCTCTAAAAAGAATCAGGTCATTTTTTCCACACATTCCCCTAATATGTTGTTTAATTTTTCCACACGTCAAATTAAACAGGTAATTTTAGATAGAGATTATTATACAGTTGTTCGAGAAGGGGAAGAGATAGATGATATTTTAGATGATTTAGGTTATACAGCAAATGATCTGATGAATGTGAGCTTTGTCTTTATTGTAGAAGGAAAACAGGATAGAAATAGACTTCCTCTGTTATTAGAAAAATATTATTCTGAAATCTATGATGAAAGTGGAAAGTTACAGCGTATTTCTATTATAACAACAAATAGTTGTACAAATATAAAAACCTATGCGAATTTAAAATATATTAATCAGCTTTATTTAAAAGATCAATTTTTAATGATACGTGATAGTGATGGCAAAAAGCCAGAATATTTGGTAAAGCAGTTATGTAATTATTATAATAATAGACAACAGGAAGAACAAGGAGCTATTCCAAGAGTGACGCCTAAAAATGTGTTGATATTAAAATATTATTCATTTGAAAATTATTTTTTAGATCCAAAAGTTATGGCAAAAATTGGGATAATAAAGAATGAGGAAGAATTTTATAATATACTCTATAAAAAATTTAAGGATTATCTATATCGTCTGACAAGCGTAAAACGTATGCAGCGTATTATTGGAAAGAGGATTAATTCTAAAAAGGATATCATAGATAATATGGAAAGCTTTAAGATTTTCGTGAGAGGACATAATTTGTTTGACATTTTTTATGGGAAATATAGAGGGGAAGAGGAAACAGCTATTTTAAAACAATATGTGGAAGAAGCGCCAAAGGAATGTTTTCAGGATATATTAAATGCAATAGATAAGTTTGTTTATTTTGAAAACAGAAAAAAGGACGAAGAGAATATTTAACATAGAAGCAATAATAAAAGAAAGTGGATAAATTATAGGAATAAAAAAAGTTATCCACAAAATGTTGAAAATTATGTGGATAACTTTGAGTTTTCTGATAATAAATAGGCTGAAAGCCTAGTAAACAAGCGGTTTTCGGGAAATGTGGATAACTTTTGAAAATGTGGATAACTTTTAAAGTTATCCACATTTTTTAGAATTGGAGGTTGATAAAAGGTTTTTACAAGATATTGTTATGAGATATATTTTAGTTCTCTATATATTGTATAAAATGAGAGTTAGGAAGTGGGGTAAGAGGGAAAAAAGAGATTTAAAATTTTAGTTAAAAGAGAAGTTTTTTTGAAATTATCCAAAATTTTCTAAATTTTTATGTATTTTGTCTATTGAGTTCAATAATGATACGAATCTGTGGTTCTATGGTTCGCGAGAGGGAAGGGACTATTCCAACGAAGCCGCGCTCCCGCTCCGTTCCAGACGTAACGGACACTAAATTCGCCGAACCCTTGCAGGTTCGCTCATTAAGTGCCGACGTCTTCCAAGGGGCTTCTTTTGGAATAGTCCCTTCCCTCTCGCTAGTTTCTTGATTTTTCTAGGAACGATAGCTAGTTTTTTTGCAGATTTCATTAATATTTTTTGAAGTAGTTTGGAGAGAGGTTTTTGTTAGAAAGTTATTTTTAGAATTGTATAGAAAATATGACAATACCATTAAAAATAGGTTATAGTTTAGTCTTTCTATTGTTATCGTGAAATTTGCCTTTCAAAGATTGGAAACAGGCGATAAACTAGCGGAGGCAAGGAAGTATTCCAAAAGAAGCCCCTTGGAAGACGTTGGCACTTAATGAGCAACTCCGCAAGAAGCGGAGTTGCGAATTTAGTACCGTTACGTCTGGAACGGAGCGGGAGCGCGGCTTCGTTGGAATACTTCCTTGCCGGAGCGCCCCCTTTGATATGAAAGCAGGTTGAATGGTGAACAAAAGAAGAGGATATCGCTCAATTATCTATTAAGGTGATTTTGCGATATCCTCTTTTTTATGTTAGTTGTTAATGATTAGATTATTCAGATTTTCCTACTTCTGCGATGGATTTTACCAATCCTGCCATTCCTTGTATTTCAGAAGGAATGATAATTTTAGTAGCTTTGCCATCAGCGGCTTTGGCAAAAGCGTCTAAGCTCTTTAACTGGATAACGGCATCGTTTGGAGCTGCTTCTTTTAAGAAACGAATACCATCAGCAGTAGCTTGTTGTACGGTACGGATAGCTTCTGCCTGACCTTCTGCTTCACGGATAGTAGCTTCTTTTTTCGCTTCTGCTCGCAGGATAGCAGCTTCTTTTTCTGCTTCCGCATCTAGGATAGCAGATGCTTTTTTACCTTCTGCAACTAAAATAGTGGATTGTTTTTCACCATCTGCTTTTAAGATGGCTTCACGTTTTTCACGTTCTGCTTTCATTTGTTTTTCCATGGCATCCTGAATCGCAGCAGGAGGAATGATATTTTTTAATTCTACACGGTTAATTTTAATTCCCCAAGGGTCGGTTGCGACATCTAAGGAAGCACGCATTTTTGTGTTAATGATTTCTCTGGAAGTAAGTGTTTGGTCTAATTCTAAGTCACCGATGATATTTCTTAAAGTGGTAGCAGTTAAGTTTTCGATTGCCATAATAGGATTATCTACTCCATAGGCGAAGAGTTTGGGGTCGGTGATTTGATAGAATACAACAGTGTCAATTCTCATGGTGACATTATCTTTTGTGATTACAGGCTGGGGTGCGAAATCAACTACCTGTTCTTTTAAAATAACTTTTTTAGCTATATGGTCGATAAATGGCACTTTTACATGGATACCTACAGACCAAGTTCCTTGGTAGCCTCCTAAACGCTCTACAACATAAGCACATGCTTGAGGTACGATTTTAATACAGGAAGCTAATAAAAGTAATATGAGTATAATAAAAAAGATTGCGGCTAATGAGCCAATTCCTAATGCTGCTGTTAACATAATGAAGTCTCCTTCCTTTAATTAAATTTTTCTTGATACTGCATTTCAGAAACGATTAATTTAACACCACTGACGCCTTTGACAATTACATTTGTTCCAGCTTCAATGATCACATTATCATCTTCAGAAATAGCGCTCCATTCCATACCATTTAAGATAGCTGTTCCAAATCCTTCACAATTATTAATTCGAGTTGTAGTTTTGGCTATTTGCCCTACTAGGCTATCTACATTTGTCTTAATAAAATGTTTATTCACATAGCGTTGTGCTATTGGTTTTGTGAAGAAAAGCAAGATTAAAGAGATAATAACAAATGTGACAAATTGCACTGGAAAACTAAAGTCTGCTAATGTGCATAAGTAAGCGGCTGCAGCTCCTATGGCGAACCAGACAGTTGTTAAATTAAGGGTTAGAGCCTCAATGGCAATTAAGACGATAAAAGCAACTAACCATATAATCATAATAACTGTCGCATTTGATGTATCTAGCATAATAACCCCTCCTTAGTTGTTAAAATATTTATGATTTACAAGTTCAGTATAGCACAATTTTAACCGAATATATGAGATTGTCATAAATGAGGGATATTTTTGTAATAATTAACGATAAAAAAAACAAGTTTTTTGTTGAATATTTGATAAAAGGGAATTAAATAACTAAATAAAATAAAATTCTTAAATAAAAAAAGTTATCATCCCAAACAGTTTCCAAAGACCCCATATTATTTCCCAATAATTCTTCCATTACAGAGATGCCAAGACCATGATTCATTCTATTTTTTTTGCGGGATAAAAGCTTTCCTTTGGAGTCTGTTAAAATAGTTCCATCATAGGGGTTACTGATTTCAACAAAAAGATTTTTTTTCTGTACTTGCATAAAAACAGTGATAGTTCTTTGCGCGATTGGTACATGCAGACAAGCTTCCATCGCATTTTCTATTGCGTTTCCTAAAACTCCACAGAATCGGACATCGTTAATATCTAATTTAGTGGGAATATTTAGATCTAACTCAAATTTAATATTATCGGGAGAGGCGCTGGAGATTTTGTAATTTAAAACTGCATCTACTACCATATTTCCAGTGTGAGCGAGGATATGGTTTTCTTTTAAATGATACATTTGTTGAATCGATTCTTGAATACCTTGTATATCTCCTTTATCAGCGAGTGCTTCTAGTAAAATAAAATTATTTTTTAATTCATGGCGCATAATTCGAGTTTCGTTTTGCTGTTTAAATATCTCTTGATATTGTTTTTCATAATATTGAAGCTGCTGCTGAAAGAATAGTTCTTTGAGTTTTGATTCTGCTTCTGCTTGTTTTCTGTCATAAAAATGAAAGATAACCGTGCTGGCGGATAAAATAGAGCCAATGATAAAAGAACAGAAAATTTGAAGGGGATCAGAACCGAATATCACATAATAAGATAGTATGTTCAAAAGAACTAATAGGATTCCCCATGCGAAAATAAATAAATATCTTCTTTTCGCACTATATTTTAAAAAGATAGAGAAATATCGGTATCCTAAAAATAAGTGAGAGAAATTGATAATAAAGAAAAGTAAATATTTAGAAGAAGACATTTTCATTTCCCTCCCTTAAAGTATTTCCAAAATTCATTGCGAATATAGGGGCGGTTTTTTTCACTGATATTTAAAATTGTGCCGTCTGTTAATGCGACACGTTCATATTGGAATGCTTCAATATTGTCTATATTTACAAGATATGCTTTATGAATACGGATAAAACGAGAATCTTTTAGTTGTTCTTCGATATTATTGAGTTTATCATAATAGGCATATTCTTTATGAAGTGTGTGCACAATCACTTTTCTTCCTGCGCTCTCAAAATATAGAATATCCCGGCAGAGGACTTTTATAATATTTTTTCCAAATTTAAAACAATAAAAATTATTTTGTTGTTGTGAAATGCGTTTTTGAGCTTGTGAAAAAACAGAAAGAAAGGAATCAAAGTTGACTGGCTTTTGGATAAAGCGAAAAGGTTCTGCTTCAAAAAGCTGACGTAAATATTCGTCATGACTGGAAATATAAACAATTAATACATAATAATCATTATTGCGAATCCATTTTGCTGTTTCAATTCCATCCATTTTTTGCATTTCGATATCTAAATATATCAAGTCAAATTTTTCCCCTGTCTGATAATCGTTTATAAGAGTTTCTCCGGAAAAGTAAGTTTGAATGTCCATTTCATAATGATAGTCCTCTGCAATAGTTTCTAAATAAGTTTGAACTGTCCCAACGAATTTAGGTTCATCATCACAGATAGCGATTTTAATCATAATTGCCCTCATTTCTATATATGTTTGATAGTTTTATGTTGGTATGAGTTTATATATGGATATAAGTAGAGGAGAGATAAACTTTAAGTTCATTTTTCTACAGAGTTAGTATACAAGATGTGAGTGATATTGGCAACATTATTTTTTGCCCAGAAAGTGAGATTTGTTATAGATGGGGTATTTGAAAGATGGAGGGTTCGCTACGGGAAGGAAGTATTCCATCGAAGCCGCGCTCCCGCTCCGTTCCAGACGTAGCGGTACTAAATTCGCAGCCCCGCTTCCCCGCGGAACTGCTCATTAAGTACCAACGTCTTCCAAGGGGCTTCTTATGGAATACTTCCTTCCCTTCGCTAGTTTGTTGTCTTTTTTAATTTGTGAAAAGTGAAGCTCACAATAATAAACAATGGAATAAAAAGGTTAGATTATTACTAAGATTTTTATTTCATTGTTTATAATGGATAGGAGATAAATAGTGATACAATTTTATTTGGTGAAAGTTTAATTTATGCTTTTTCTATAGGGAAAATAACAGTTAACATCATTTTAAAATTTTCCTTGGCATAAACGGAATGAGGCTTTTTTGCAGGCATAATTAAGGTTTCTCCTGTTTTACATTCATAGACAACACCATCTATTGTGAATTGTCCTGTTCCTTCTAATACGACAACCATAGCATCTCCATCAGAATCATGAGAACTAATTTCTTCACCTTTTGCAAAGGCAAATAATGTTATACTGACGGCTAAATTTTGCGTCAGAGTTTTACTGACAATTTGACCTGACTGGATAGATACTAAATTAGCTAATAAAAGTGTTTTTTCATGTTCTATATTTTTGATATACATTATCTTTTCTCCTCTCACAGTATTTTAATATTAGGTAATTGTGAAACTTTAAACATCATAGAAATACTACTCTTGCTGAAAATTCTTTCTGCATATCTCTTTCCTCAGATTTTCATAGTTTATCGCCAATATTCGCTTTTCAAAAAGCAGAACAGCCAACGAGCTAGCGAAGGCAAGGAAGTATTCCATAAGAAGCCCCTTGGAAGACGTCGGCACTTAGCAAACAGCCCAAAAGGGCTGTGCGCTTAGTACCGCTACGTCTGGAACGGAGCGAAAGCGCGGCTTCGTTGGAATACTTCCTTGCCGGAGCGTCCCATTTTTGATTTTCGCAATCACCTATATTTTAATATAAAATAATTATTCTTTCTTGACTTCATGTTTGCAGTATAATAAAATGAGAAAAAATTGTATGTTGTTATAACAACAAAGGAGTAGAAATGAATAATTATTTTTTTTTAACTCAGACAGTTTTATTTCAAGGTTCTACAATAGAAGAGATTCAGATGATATTAAAATGTTTGAGAGCAGAGAAAAAAAGATTTGCAAAAAGAGAGATAATTTACCATGCAGGAGATAGAGTGCAGTTTATGGGGGTAGTGCTTTCTGGAAGTGTGTATGTGGAAAATGATGATTTATGGGGGAATAAAAGTGTATTAGATCATATTGAACCGGGAGCAGTTTTTGGGGAAACTTATGCTTGTATTGCAAAAGAACCTCTAATGGTAAGTGTAGTAGCAGCGGAAACAACAGAGATTTTATTTTTAAATATGAACCGATTGATTCAGACTTGTTCTAATGTTTGTGAATATCATAATAGATTGATTCGTAATTTGTTGATGATTTTTGCTCAAAAAAATTTGAATTTATCCCGTCGTATCTTTCACACTTCATCAAAGTCTATTCGAGGGCGCTTGCTCTCTTATTTATCTTTTCAGGCAACATATCAGGGAAGTTATGAGTTCACTATTCCATATAATCGGCAACAATTAGCAGATTATTTGAGCGTGGATCGCAGTGCGCTTTCTAATGAATTGAGTAAAATGAAAAAAGATGGGTTACTAGAAGTGAAGCGAAATTATTTTCATTTAAATGAGGAACTATTTAAAAGTTATTTATAAGTTTTAAAATGGGGGTATTATTTGGTTTTAGAGTTTTCACTCTGGGAAGGCATCATTCCAACGAAGCCTTTCTAGAGCTGCTTTGTTGGCTGTTCTGTTTTGTGAAAAAAATTGTTATCATATTAGCTTTTCAAAATATTGATGTTTCTAGCAAAATGCGTTATAATTATCAGAAAAGAACTTAAACTGGCTGATAAGAAGATGAAAGAAATAAGAATCATTTCAAAGTAAATGCTGAGTTCTTTGAAGTTTAATATATTTATGAAGAAAAAGAAGTTCAAAGTAATTTTAAGGAAAGAAAGTGTACTAGCTATAGGTTTTGGAGTCAATAATCTTATGATTTTAGTCATGAGAGGTTCAGAATAAAAATGTAACGAATGATGATACTATGGCATATAGGATAAGGAGGTTTTTATGAAACATGTTATCACGATCAGCCGAGAATTTGGCAGCGGAGGAAGAGAAATAGGAAGCTGTTTAGCGAAGAGGTTAAATATTCCTTTTTATGATAAGGAGATTATATCTTTAGCATCGGAAAATAGTAATTTATCGGAGGATTTTATAGAAAATCATGATGAGATGATTATTCAGTCGAAAAATAAATCATATACTCCATTTTCTGCTGTTTATGAAATTCCTATGTCAGATCAGGTATTTTTAGAACAATCTAGAATTATCCGTAAACTGGCAGCAAAAGAGCCTTGTGTGATTGTAGGACGTTGTGCAGATAGGGTTTTAGAGGATAGCATTAATCTTTTTATCTATGCGAGAATGAATAAAAGGATAGAGCGTCTTCTTACTATGGAATCGGAGATGGATTCAGAGAAAATGGAAAGTAAAATTCGAGAGATAGACAGAAAGCGAAAAGACTATTATCAATATTATACAGGAAGTACATGGGGAAGAGCTCAAAATTATGATCTATGTTTAGACAGTGGAAAAATTGGAATAAAAGCGACAGTGAATATTATTTTATCCTATTTAGAAGCATTAGATTCATAAAAAATTTAAAAAAAATTTTAAAAATAATATAAAAACATGGAATAATTTTCTCCATTTGACAAACAATAGAAACAAGACACAAATTTGAACATGTTAAAATGGAGGAGAACAAGAATGAAAGCTACTGGAATTGTAAGACGTATAGATGATTTAGGAAGAGTTGTAGTGCCAAAGGAGATTAGAAGAACACTTCGGATTAGAGAGGGAGATCCTTTAGAAATTTTTACTGATAGGGAAGGAGAAATTATTTTAAAAAAGTATTCCCCTATTGGAGAACTCAGTTTATTCGCCAAACAATATGCCGATAGTATGGCACAGTCCACAGGTCACATTGTTTGTATTACAGATAGAGATCAAGTGATTGCAGCAACAGGAGTTGCCAAAAAAGAGATGTTAGATAGAGCTATCAGCAAACAGTTAGAAAATTTAATGAATGAAAGAGAAATGCATATAGCAAAAGATAGCAGAAGCATGATGCCAATTATAAGCAGTCAAACTGAAGAATTTACATCTCAAGTAATACAGCCAATTATTTGTGAAGGAGATGTAATAGGAGCAGTAGCCATACTGAGTAAAGAAGAAAAAGCACAAATAGGAGAGGCAGAACAAAAAATAGCGAGCGTAGCAGCCGGATTTTTGGGTCGCCAGATGGAAAGTTAATATTAGATTATAAACCTAAAAAATTAATAGGCAAAATAAAAGATTTTAATCTAAATAAAAGGAATAACCAAAAGCCCTATACATACTTGACTGTATGGGGCTTTTAAGTTATTGTTAAGAATAGTTTCTTAATTTATGATAGCGTTATGTTTAGTCAATAAATATCGTAATACTAAAATTGTAAATATATCTATATATACGCTTTATATTTTGTACATTTTTGCCTATGGCTATTTTCATTCATAATTGTATATAATAAAAATAAGAAATCGAAAGATTTTTTTCTCTCGCGACTTAGCAGCGACTAATAAAAGGTTAAGGTTTAAATATTTTCTCGCGACTTAGTAGCGGCTAATAAAAGGTTAAGATTTAAATAAAAATACCCCGCTTTAATAGTGAGATATTTTTATATCAAAGGAGAAAAATGGAAAAGGGATATTTTTATTTTAGATGAATATTATAATAAGATTATGTTACTGCACACTTTTAGAATAGCCAACAAACTAGCAAAGGCAAGGAAGTATTCCGAAAGAAGCCCCTTGGAAGACGTTGGCACTTAGTGAACAGACCGATTACGGGCTGTGAACTTAGTGTCCGCTACGTCTGGAACGGAGCGAAAGCGCGGCTTCGTTGG
>CAJUHN010000113.1 GCA_910585935.1 uncultured Lachnospiraceae bacterium
CCCCTTCTTAAAATGTTTCACATGAAACATTCCTTTCTTCTCTATCTCCTTCTTTCTTTTTTTATTTCCCTCTTCTTAAAATGTTTCACATGAAACATTCCTTTCTTCTCCATCTTCTTCTTTTTTTTTATTTTCCTCTTCCTAAAATGTTTCACATGAAACATTCCTTTCTTCTCCATCTCCTTCTTTCTTTTTTTTTATTTCCCCCTTCTTAAAATGTTTCATGTGAAACATTTCTTTCTTCTCTATCTCTTTCTTCCATTTCTTTTTCTTTATTTCTTTCTTCCTGAAATATATAAAAACTTTCCTATATATATTGGAATATAAAAAATAAAATTAAAAAAATAATTAAGAGAAATCTTTTGATTAGAATCAGATTTAATAAAGAATTATTTAACTGAACCACTACTGACTAAAGTCGGTAGGTTCGATATGCTGCTAAAATAACTTAAATTTTACTTTCTAAAAGATATGTTTCTTTTTTCTGTTTTTCTGCATTTAAAATTATGAGGATTTCATCTCCCATTATATAGACAATAAAATAGCCTTCCTACTTTATAGCATCTAACAAATACTAACTCCTCTTTATATGCCTAATCTATTACTAAATAACATAATAATAACAATTACTATATAAACTTACCTATACTACAAACTAGCGTTGGAAAGAAATTATTCCATAAGAAGCCCCTTGGAAGGACGTTGATACTAAATTCACCGTTTCGCAAGAAATGAAAGGGCAAATTTAGTACCACTACATCCAATGTGGTTCTTAAGACGGTAAGTACCTTGACAACGAAATAATGTAATGATACAAAAAAACCTAACTTCAATTTCAGCAAAAATACGATTCACAAAATACCTAAAATCGTTTGACCTTATTTAAAAATGTTTTTTTGAGTTCGTCTTATGTGTTATTTGTCAATCTATTTTAAAAACGGTACATGAACTTGTCCACAACTCTATCTTTCTAAATACATATTCTATGGAAAACGCTTTTACTAGGATGCGAAAACTTACTTTTTTAAATGTTTTTTCTATCTTTTGCATTTATCCAAAAAATCTATGGCAATTGAAATGGCAGATTTTATGGTTGATTTTTCTTCCGTGGGTTTTCCAACTGTTTCAAAGCAGGCTCTTGCCAAAGCACGGCAGGCAATATTGTCGGAGGCATTTGCTCAACTCCACCCTATTTCTGTCCAAAAGTTTTATGAGGAGTATCCTGATCTGCATACCTGGAATGACTATCTTGTCCTAGCAATAGATGCTACATCCTTTCAGCTACCACAGATACAACGCAATATTGAGATATTTGGTGCTTCTGTCAATCAGAATTCTTCTTCATACACTATGACATTCTCTTTATCGCTGTTTGATGTACTCAATAACATCATCCTTGATGCTCAAATTGACTCCTACAACTATGGGGAACGGAACTTTGCACTGGAATATTTGGATAAACTGGAATGGATGGAAACAAAAAATGATAAGCTGATCCTTATGGATCAAGGCTATCCTTCTTATCAAATGTTCCAAGAACTGATTCAGTGTACACTTGCTTTTGTTGTTCGACTCAATCGTACTTTTTCTTCCATTATGCAGCGAAATGAAAAGGATTTTATCATGGACGATAGCCCTGTGGTTACAAAGAATCTGTAAAACTGCGTATCGTTCGAGCGGAAGAAATCCTCTGCCATAAAAGTACATTCCCAGAAACAACCTGACCGAAAATACAGCCGTAAAAAGAAGCAGTCCCACCGAAAACATCACAATAATCGAAAACCCTGTTTATAAATTTTATCATAAATATCTATATGAATGTACCTACAAATAAGATTATTATAACTTTAATTCTGCCGGGATTGTAAAATCAAGGCAAGGTTATTTCCGATGCCTATTTATATATTTCGAGATACCATATCCTTTTTTCTGGAAATTTCTGAAAACATAATATAGATTCTTCTATAATTACATTATTCCGTTGTCAAATTTCGTATGACTCACACACTTGAATTTAATCATACCATATTTATCATCAAAATCCCACAAGAAAACAAACTGGAAAACACCAAAGTTGATGGCTCAACAAAAATTTTTCTCCTATATTATATTACGAAATTTACACATTCTTACTTATCCAGTAACCTTCACATCGTTCCCTGCTTTGAAAGTGAATTGTATGTCATCCTTGGTGTAGCTGGTGGCATGGTCGAGAAGCACCATCTAAAGTTCCTTATCAAAGCCCTTACAGAACTCATCTATCCTTTTCAGCCCACTGATAAACCTCATATAAACTTTCCGCTTTCCCTATCTGAATAGCCTCTAAATCTCCGTTTTTTCTATGTATACGCAAAATATATATTTTACTTTATGAATGCATTCATGAATTTTGGGGGTAGCATTTTTTCACATTTTTTATTAGAATAAGAGGGTATAAACAAAGAAACGGAGGCATTCCGAATGAGAAAATTCCAAGACAAATATCTAATATTAAGGAACTTTAATTTCAACTCAGACATCAAATTTACTACCAATGTACTAAAAGGGAGCATAGTGCATACCTACGAAACTCTTGATATGATTGATCAGAACCTTGTTAGTCGTGGTTCTCAAAAATTATCAAGTTTAGTTGAACTTGCAAATCTCTCATCTATTGTTGGTAATTTACTTGGTACTGGATGTGCCGAATATAGCCAAGGGACATATTATCGTAACAAACCGCATACATACCCTGATTTAATTGCGGCAGACAAAACTTTACCAGGAATTGAAATCAAAACTGCCATTCTCAAAAATTCTCCAAAAGGTCACCAACCAAAATCAGGATACTATCTTACATACAGATATTGTCTGACTGATGAAAACGGTCATCGAAATGAAGGCGAAAAAGAATTCTGGGATACAGTAACAATATGGGAAGTAAAAATGGGATATCTTAATGAAAATGATTTCGGTTACAGCAATACCGAAAGCGACTCTGGAAAAACTGCAGTTATCAAGACTGCTTCTCTTAATGCCATGCCTCTTTTGTACTTCGACCCTATACTTGTTCCTTATAAACATAGTTTGTCAAAGCCATACAAAGGCTACAATTAAAAAGTTACCCTCAGATTAAAAGTAATCTGAGGGTTGTTATTATTTGGAAATCTCAATAATCTTATTACAAATCAATTCAATGATTTTGGGTGGAACACTTTCCCCTTTAAATGAAGGCTGAACCTATCTTGCTTCTGTCATGGATCTTCATGACCGTAAAATTATCGGATGGTAATATTAGTTTCAGGCTGCATAAAAAATGTTCGGCTTTTTGTGTCCAAAGTATTGACATAAGTCCAGAAAAGATGCTCCAAGTGATGGCGTTCCAGGTATAAAATCTCTTTGGGAAGGAATGCTGAAATCGTATACATATATCAATCATATAAAACTTTAAACATATCAGATTTATTTACATGGAATGAAAAAATTTATATTGAATGTATTTATATCAGAATATAGCTTTGATGCAAAGAATACTAGAATACTGTCAGATATCACTATAAAAGTAAAAACCATTAATGTTTCACATGAAACATTTCTCTCTATTTTTTAATTATCACTCATAATAATTTCAAGTAGTTTGCCCACAAAAAAATTTCTTTATAGACAAACTACTTAATATTCTTCTTCAAAAAAGTACTCTTTATCATTATCAATATAAATCTACTAGATTATTTTTAATTGCAAAAACGGCTGCCTGTGTTCTGTCTGAGGCATTTATCTTTTTAAATATATTTGATACATGATTTTTAACTGTTCTTTCACTTATACTTAACTTATATGCTATTTCTTTATTAAATAATCCCTCTGCTAATAATTTTAAAACTTCTATTTCTCTTTTTGTTAGACCCTCTAATTTAGTTTCTCCATTCTCTCTATTTACTAATCCAGCATTTAATATTGGTATTAAATCTGGTTGTATGAAGGAATCGCCTTCATAAACAGAAATAATAGCTTTTTTTAATAAAGAGGAATCTGAATCTTTTAATACATATCCATTACATCCGATATCCACGGCTTTTAATAAATATTCTACTTCATTGTGTATTGTTAATATCAAAACTTTTACTTTAGACTTAATAGCTTTTAACTTCTCTAATACTCCTAATCCATTTATATTTGGCATGTTGATATCTAATAACAGTATATCTGGTGTACATTCTTCTAATAAATCAAGACATTCTTTTCCATCCCTAGCCTGACCTATTACTTTAAATTCAGGGTCTAATTCTAATAATTGTTTAATTCCTTCCCTAACCATAGAATGATCATCAGCTATTAATATTTTTATCTCCATTGTAATCTTCCTCCATTTTATTCCATATTAATCCTACTCTTGGCAGTGTCACATTAATCTCTGTTCCTTGATTTCCTGAATTTATATTCATAACTCCATATAATAAATAAACTCTTTCTTTCATCATAGAAATTCCAAATCCGGAATTATCTTTTCTTACTTTTGTTTTTAAATTATTTACATCAAATCCAATTCCATCATCTTTAATATTTAATTCAATTTTATTTTCTTTATATATAAAATGAATATAAAGATTTTTAGCTTGTGAATATTTTTTACAATTTGTAGTAGCCTCTTGAATAATACGAAGGATTGTCAACTGTACTACAGAATCCATATCATAAGATTCTCCTTCTATTTTAAAACTAATTTTAATATCACATCCATTTTTCAATCTTTCAACTGTTCTATAAAGTGTATCTGAAAATCCAATATCATCATATGTCATAGGACGAAGATCATAAATGACTTTTCTCATATCATTAATAGCTTCTTTTAAAATTTTATTCATGACTTGAAGCTCTAATTTCGCTCGGATAGAATCTACATCTATAACTTGTGTTATAAATTCTGTTTTATGAATTAATGCTGTTAAATTTTGTACTACGGTATCATGTAATTCTCTTGCTATGCGTTGTCGTTCTAGTTCTTGCTGTTCTAATATTTTTAATCCATATACTGCTCTATCAACATCTCCTTTGAATACTACCTTTTCTTCTTTCGTCATCTTTTTTTCCTGTTTACTTGTATTTCTTAAATTCTCTAATGCTTCTCTTATCTTCCCTACTCTTATTTCACTTTCTTTCATTTCACATTCTCTTGTATCCTTTTTTGTCTGTAGTTCCAATAACTGCATTTGCAAAATTTCCAATTCATTTTTTACTACTTCATATTTTACAGGAATAGGAGAAAATGTTTCATAAGTATCATCTATCTTCTCTCGAATTACTCTTATCTTTTTCTCTGTTTCTTTCACTTCTTTTTTTAATTTATCAAAAGTATTTTTATCATTTTCTAATTTCTGTTCTGTTCTTTTTAATTCTTCCTCTAAATATTCTACTGCATATAATTGTTCCATTTTTTCTATCACTGTTACTGAAAACTTATAAAAAGCTATAACCTTTTCTGTTTTACTTCTATTTCATCGTTTATACTTTATACAGATAAATTCTACAATAAATAGTCTTATCAGTTCCATTATTTGATGTAAATAGTTTTTACAAATCTAAGTCCATTTATGATTTCACTTCAAAAGTTCTATTTTACCTTTTATAATATTATCTGTTTTACAGCAACCTCCTTCTTTTCTATTTTTTCATAATTTTATTGAATTGATAGGAAATACTATAATAGATTTTTTTCTTCTAAATTCTTTAATTTTTGTTTATTATTAATTACTTATTCTATACTACTTGTAAAATACCCTTCAAAAATTTATTCTTTTTTTAAAAAATTTTCTCCCTTTTCAAAAAAATGTTCCCCTGATCATCTATACCTACATTCCTATACTGCTAAATACACATTCTAATATAAAGTATCATGCATATTGCTTACAATTAACTTCATACCGATTTGATTCCCCACTATTTCACCAGTTTCACGGAATCCGATAGATTCATAAAGATTTCGTGCAATATGATTTGTTGTGTAATATGCTGTATAAACCTCTTTTACTTTATAACGATTAACTAAATAATCAATACCAAGTCTTAAGGCCTTTTTACCATATCCTTTATTCTGATACTTTTCATCAATCATAAATTTCCATAAAGTATAATATCCCTCGACCTCATAATATCCCAGCATAATAAATCCAACCATTATGTTATTTGCATAAATAGCAAAGGGAAAAGCAGTATCATAATATATCCATGCCTGTGCCAACGAATGAGCAGTTGATGAAACAAAGTCTTTCTGACTTTCAGCAATATTCAAATTAAGGCATTCCTCATAATTTTCTTTTGTAATTTTCCTTAACTCAACCATCAGGATACCTCCCTCAAATATAAGACATCTTTATCGTTCATTTAATTCTTTCCACTTTATATAAATTAAAAATACTACAATGCATATCTGAAAATCTGCTTTTCATGGGTACATAATTCCAAAAAGGGAAAAAACTTTATATATAATTTCTATATTAACTCTAAAAATATAATAAATAACTGTTTATTTAAATAATCTTATAATTTTTAATATATATATAATTTATTTTACCATTTTTATCCTTATTTACTAATTCCTATATAATTATTCATAAATTTATTTTATTTATAAAATATTTCAATAATTAACTTATAAAATCAGACATAATTCTTAATTCTTTCATCTATTATAATTTCAAAGAATAAACTATTCATTTGTGATCATTATATCATATAGCTTTTATAGAAACAAATTTTTTTTAAATTTTATTTGTAAGTGCTAAACATTTGGACTATAATAAAGATAATTACTTTTATTTACATCACCACCAGAAGGAGAATATATATGAAAACAAAATATAAATTAATCACCGCTTCTGTTATCACAACTTTAACTGCTGCCAGCATTACCGCTTTAAATAAAATGATTTTTATTTCTTCCACATATAAAGAAACCTTATCACAAAATAAAGGGCTAATTTATAAATGGAGATTTGGAGATATTTATTATACAAAAAGAGGAGAAGGAAAACCTCTTTTACTCATTCATGATCTCATTTTAGGAAGCAGTGACTATGAATGGAAAGAAATGATAGATACATTATCTTCTAATTATACTGTCTATACTATAGATTTATTAGGATTTGGTCGTTCCGATAAGCCCAACATCACCTATACAAATTACTTATATGTTCAACTTCTAGGTGACTTCATTAAAAATGTGATTGGCAGAAGAACAGATGTTATTTTCTCTGGCTCTTCCTGTTCTATTGGTATTATGACCTGCTGCAATGACAATTCCTTATTTGACCATATAATGCTTATCAACCCTGATTCTATTTTAAAAACAAATCAACTTCCAAATAAAAAAACTAAAATACTAAAATTTTTAATTGAATGTCCTATTATAGGCACTCTCACTTATAATATTATGGCAAGTAAACACTTTATAACAGAAGACTTTCTCATTCATTACATGGCTTCACCCAGCACTTTATCCAATAAAATCATTTATGCTTATCATGAATCTGCTCACTTACATGGAGCTGATTCAAAATATATCTTTTCAAGTATTATCAGTAATTATACAAATTTTAGTATATCTCATAAATTAAAAGATATCAACAATAGTATTTGTATTTTAGGCGGCAGTGAAGAAAATTATATTGAACAGACGATAAAAGATTATCAAGATCGAAACCAAATTATAGAATCTTTTCTCATTCCTCATTGCAAACATTTCCCTCAATTAGAACAACCAGAAGAATTTTTAAAACAATGTCAAGTTTTCTTCTCTTAATAGAAAATGAAATAATGGTTTAGAGTAGAGTACATTTTAGACAAAGGTTCACTAAGGCAAAGTGCTATTCCAACGAAACCACGCTCTCGCTCCGTTCCAGACGTAGCGGTACTAAATTCGCCGTTTCGCTTCTTGCGAAACCGCTCATTAAGTACCAACGTCTTCCAAGGGGTTTCTTTTGGAATAGCACTTTGTCTTAGTTCGTTTATTTCTATTCTGCGAAAAGAAACCACATCTTCAATTAAAAACTATTATTTCATTATACATCGACATAATAGTGTTACAAAATTATCTTCTTTTTTATCATAAAACAAATTTTTAAAAATTAGCCTATAATACAAACTAGCTTAAAGCAAAGACATCGGCACTAAGCAAACAGACCATAAAGGTCTGTGCGCTTAGTACCGCTACGTCTGGAACGAAGCGAGAACGCGGCTTCGTTGGAATACGTCTTTGCTTTATAGCGAACCTTTGATCCTTTGACAAACCTATCACCTATCTTTTATTTTAAAGGTTCTTTCTCTGGCAATCCTGCTTTTCTAGGATACTTTTTATTTGTTTCTTTTATCTTCTTTACTATTATTAGCCCTCTCTCAATTTCACTCTCTGGAAGTTGAAAGAACACCATATCTTCCACTTTTCCACCTAATATCTCTATCGCATGTTCTGCCTGTTTTTTTTCTATCTCTCCCTTTGCAGATTTATAAGAAATAAAATATCCTCCCACTTTTGCAAAAGGAATACAATATTCAGATAATATGGAAAGATTTGCCACTGCTCTGGAAACACAGATGTCAAATCCCTCTCGATATCCCTCTGCCCTAGCTATATCCTCTGCTCTCCCATGAATCGCCTCTATATTTGTTAATTCTAATTCCTGTATTACCTCATTTAAAAAACTTACTCTCTTTTTTAAAGAATCTAATAATACCACTTTCCAATGTGGAAATAAAATTTTTAGTGGTATTCCGGGAAATCCCGCTCCAGTTCCTATATCTATCAGTTTTAATTCTTTTTGTTCTTTTATTACGCCTGCTTTTACAAAAGATAAACTATCTATAAAATGTTTTTGTACTACTTCCTCCCACTCTGTAATAGCAGTTAAATTCATCACCTTATTTCTCTCTATCAATAGTTCATAATATTTTATAAATTGTTCTTGTTGCTTTTCTGTTATTTTTAAATTCCAACTTTCTAATTTTCTAGAAAAAGATGAGATATCTTGCATTTCCTTTTATACCTTTCTAATGTTTTCTTCTTTGTTGTTCTAAATAGATTAATAAGACACTGATATCTGCAGGGGATACACCTGAGATTCTAGATGCCTGTCCAATAGAAACTGGTTTATATAAATTCAACTTTTGTGTAGCTTCTTTTCTTAACCCTTCCACTTTATTGTAATCAAAATCGGGATCTAATCTCTTCTTCTCTAATTTCTGAAATTGTTCTACTTGTTTTAATTGTCTTTTTATATACCCCTCATATTTAATATTGATATTCACTTGTTCTATCACATCATATGGCAATGGTATTCTGTTTTCATCTATTTCTTCTAACATCTCATAAGAAAGTTCTGGTCTTCGGATTAATTCTGCTAATGTTGTTCCTGTTTTTAAAGGTGTACTCTGAAATCTTTCCAGCAATTTTTGTACTTTTTCATTAGCGCCCACTGCTACCTGCTCTAACCGTTTTATTTCCGCCTCAATTAGAGCTTCTTTTTTCTTTACCTGCAAATATCTCTCTTCACTCAATAATCCAACCTTATATCCTATCTCAGACAACCTTAAATCTGCATTATCTTGTCTTAACAATAATCGATATTCTGCTCTTGATGTCATCATACGATAAGGTTCTTTATTCTCTTTTGTGACTAAATCATCAATTAATACTCCAATATATGCCTGTGATCGATCCAAAATAATTTCTTCTTTTCCCAATACCTTTAAAGCTGCGTTGATTCCAGCGATTAATCCTTGTGCTGCTGCCTCCTCATAACCAGAACTTCCATTAAATTGTCCCCCACTGTAAAGCCCTTCTATATTTTGAAACTCTAGAGTAGGCTTTAATTGTCTGGGATCGATACAGTCATATTCAATCGCATATGCATTTCTCACGATTTCCACATTTTCCAGTCCAGGAACTGTGCGATACATAGCATATTGCACATCTTCTGGAAGAGAACTAGACATTCCACCCAAATACATTTCATTTGTATATAATCCTTCTGGTTCAATAAAAACATGATGTCTTTCTTTATCTGCAAATTTTACTACTTTATCCTCTATAGAAGGGCAATATCTAGGACCAGTTCCCTCTATCGCCCCAGAAAATAGTGGACTCCTATCTAAATTTTCACGAATGATTTTATGTGTCTCCTCATTAGTATAAGTCAACCAACAAGAAACTTGTTCCTTTTGAATACTCTCTGGATCAGTGGAAAAAGAAAATGGAACGATCTTTTCATCTCCTTTTTGTTCCTCCAGTTTTGAAAAATCAATACTTCTCTTGTCCACTCTAGCAGGTGTTCCTGTTTTAAATCGATACATTTCAATTCCTAGAGCTTTTAAAGAATCTGTCAAATGATTCGCAGCCTGCAATCCATTTGGCCCTGTTTCATTGCTCACCTCCCCATAAATACATCTCGCTTTCAAATATGTTCCTGTTGCCAATATTACTGCTTTACAAACATATTTTGCCCCAGAAAATGTCTTTATCCCCACAATTTTTTTATCTTCCACACATAATTCTACAACTTCTGCCTGTCGAATAGTAAGATTTTCTGTATTTTCTAATGTTTTTCTCATCTCTTTGGTATATTCCTGCTTATCCGCCTGTGCCCTCAGAGAATGTACCGCTGGTCCTTTAGATTCATTTAACATCTTAGACTGAATAAATGTTTTATCAATATTTTTTCCCATTTCTCCGCCCAAAGCATCAACTTCTCTCACTAAATGTCCCTTTGAACTACCTCCGATATTAGGATTGCAAGGCATTAAAGCAATACTATCCACACTCACAGTAAACATAATTGTGGATAACCCCAATCTAGCTGCCGCCAAAGCCGCTTCACAGCCTGCATGACCTGCTCCTACTACTACAATATCATATTCCTCTTCCAAATATGGCATAATTTATTCCTCTTTCCTTCTGTCACATTTCCATGTTTATCTTTCTCTCATTTTAAGTAACAATCCACCATTTTTTATCCCATTATTATCATAAAACTCTCTTTCCAAAAACTAGAACCGCCAACCTAACCAGCGGGGGCAAGGGAGTATTCCATAAAAAACCTCTAAATAACAATCCACCCTTTTTATCCCCATTCTCATCTTCAATCCCTCTTTCCAAAAACTAGAACCGCCAACCGACCAGCGGAGGCAAGGAAGTATTCCATAAGAAGCCCCTTGGAAGACGTCGGCACT
>CAJUHN010000114.1 GCA_910585935.1 uncultured Lachnospiraceae bacterium
TAGCACAGGGAAGGAAGTATTCCATAAGAAGCCCCTTGGAAGACGTCGGCACTTAATGAGCCGTTTCGCAAGCGAAACAGCGAATTTAGTACCGCTACGTCTGGAACGGAGCGAAAGCGCGGCTTCGTTGGAATACTTCCTTCCCTGTGCGCCCCATTTGCACTAACTTTTCTGGAATGCCGATAAATTAAGGGCTTTCAGCTTTTCCATTTGCTTAGAATTTTGCAAAAACAATGCAAATCAATGGATAAAAAAGATGGCTGCGTTAAGCAGATTTCTGCCAAACCCGCTATATAAGCTGGTTTCAGTTAAGTTAATGCATATGTGGCGCCCCCCTTTCACCAAAACATTCTATTCCCTCAACATACCCATAAAAAAATTATATCATTCATCTACCATTTTTATGTTTTATAACTGGCACTTTTTCTTTCGCCAACTTCATATGATAAATCAATTTTTCCGCCATCTGTTTTTTTACTTCTTCATAACCGCTGTCATAAATTAAATTATGTAATTCATATGGATCTTTTTCTAAGTCATACAAGAAATCATCTTCATAAATATCGCTATCAGCATACATACGCCCATCTTTTTGAGGAGCATACACACTATACAAATACTTCTCTGTCCTCACACAGCGTCCTACACGGCTTTCGCTGATTTGAGCGAAAATCTCATTAACACGCCCTTTTACATCTCCATCTGCTACCTTCTTCAAATCCTCCCCTATCATTTCTCCCTTTTCTTCGATTCCTGCCATCGCTAAAAATGTCTTTGGAAGACTCGCTGTGCTGACTAACTCTTTTACCCTTTTTCCTCCTCGATATCCCGGTCCTTCTATAACTAATGGCACACGCAAACACGCTGAATGACAAGATCTCTTATAATCATCTATACCATTTTTATGTTCATCTTGATTCCTTGTCTGAAAATGAGACCCATGATCTGAAGCATATATAATAATCGTGTTTTCATAAAGCCCTTTTTCCTTGAGCTTTTTTATTATTCTCCCTAAATTATCATCTAATCTCTTACAGCATCCCAAATAATCAGGATATTCTTCTTTCGCATTTCCTCCTAAACTCTCTAAATCCTTTGGCAAAATAAAATCTTTAAACTCCTCTTTTGATCCTTTTGGTCCTTCATAATGCCCTCTATCATTTTGATGATGTGGTTCAATATGAGAAATTGTCAGAAAAAATGGGTTCTCTTTCTGATAGCTATCCAAATATTCTAACGCAAAATCCGTGAGTCCATCTACACGATACCCCAAAAACTCCCGTTTTTGCATATTTTCATCAAAAACATATCCGTCATATCCATGAGAAGTGAATTCTAATACATCTGCTGCTCTCCAAAATCCTCGATACCCTCCCCTTCTTTCCAATGGAATCGCCTCTGTTTCATAATGATTCTTATCATCACTTGCCAAATGCCATTTTCCAACATAAGCTGTGTCATACCCTGCTTCATTCAAATAATCTGCAACTGTTTTCACATCCAAAGGCAATGCGACTGCATTTTTAAAGCAACCCAACTCCGTTGGATATCTTCCTGTCTGAAATAATGCTCTACATGGTCCACAGACAGGTTGTGCCGTAAATGCATCCTCAAATACTACTCCTTCCTTCGCCAATTCATCTAAATTAGGCGTAACTTCCAAAGGTTGTCCATAACAACCTGCCGTATCCCATCTCTGCTGATCTGTAAAATAAAATAATATATTTGGTCTTTTCTCTTTCATTTTTTTCTCCTTATTTTTGCTCTACCATCTCAAGACAAAATCTCACATACATAAGATTTGGATCGATGTTCAATGCTTTTTGATAATCCTCTTTTGCTTTATCATAATTTTTTGATACCTGTTCTATTAATCCACTCAACCCCCAATACTCAGAACAATAGGAAAGCATACAACCTCTACATACCATGCTTTCTCTCATTCTACTTAAATATTCCTTCGCTTTCTCTATCTGCCCAATATAAACTTGAATACAACCATATAAGTACAATCTTCTCATAATGTAAAAACCTGTTAAATAAAATTCGTCTCCCCCATATTGTTGTTCTATTTTTCTTCTATATAATTCAAAATATTCTAAGCACTTTTCTTTGTCTTTTTTATGATAACATACTCGCATCAAACACAAATAACTGCTGCATACATCTTCTTCATTCTGTTCTTCAATTTCTAACATTTTTGTATAAAATTGATATGCTTCTTCATATTGTTTCTTACCATAAAAATAAACTTCTGCCAAAGAATTATAAGCCTCTGCATTTTGCTCATCAACGGTTAATGCTTTTTTATAATAATGTTCTGCCTTTTCATATTGTTCTGTATATAAATATACATCTCCTTTCTCATTATAGTATTCTGCTGTTCCTTTTTTATAGTGTTTCTCCAAAAACTCTTCTGCCTTTTCATATTGCCTGAAATCTACATAGAGATTAAAGATTGCTTCCTTCTCTTCCTCTACGATATTCTCATATTTTTGAAATATTTCTATATTTTTAAGATAACACTCTACTGCCTTTTCTATTTCTCCTTTTCTGCGATAGCAAGAGGCCAAATCTTTATATAATTTCACCGTTGGCTTTTTTATAATCTGTACTGCCCTTTTTAACTCTTCTATTTCTGCATCACATCCTTTTATATTGCGGTAAATATATGCTCTATTGAGATAAGCATAAATATACTGTTTATCTAGTTGTGTTGCCTTATTAAAATCATGAAGCGCTAATTCCCATTTCCTCGCCTCTAAATAGAAAATTCCCCTTGTGTTATAAATGGAACTTGTCTTCTTTTTCTTCCATTTTATATTCACATATTTTAGCCCTTTTTCATACCACTCTTTTTGATGAATATGCCGATAAATCCACTCACATACCTCAATTAAAATATTAACAGCTCGTTCATTTTCTGGATTTAATTCTAATACTTTTTCATAATAATCCACAGCTATTTTATAATTCTCTAATCTCTCATCAAACCCTCCTTTTTGATAATAACAATATCCTATTCTCTCTAAAAAGGCTTCACTATCTTTCCAATCCTCATAACATGACATATAAACTTCTAAAGCCTTATCGCATTTATCTAAATCTAAATATGTATTCCCCTTTACCCAAATATAAGTTCTGTCATAATGCAGTTTTAAAGCCTTATCAAAATAACTTATCGCTTCGGAATATCGTTCCTGTTCCTTTAAGCAACACCCTATAATATAACAAATTTCTGCTCTGTCCTCTTTCTCTACCTTTTTTGTCTTAAACTCTTCCTTTTTTTTACACGCCTCTTGATACAGCTCTTCAAACTCTTCCTTTTTCTCTATTATATGAAATCTAGATTCTAAATCTAAAACTTCTAAATGCTCACTATTAACCTCATATTCTTTTGCCTGTTTTATAATATCCTGTACTGTTTTATATTCATCAAAATCAAAATATACCTGTGCCACTAATTCATACATCTTTGGATAATAAGGAAAAATCTCCTGCGCTCTATAAAAATTTTCAATCACTCCTCTAGCTATTCTCAATTCATAAAAGGCTTTTTGATAAAAAGTATAAGTCCAGAAATATTCTTTATCTATTTCTTTCATTTTATCACATACTTCAATCACTTTTTCATACTCTTCTTGATTCTCATAGATATCCGCTTTCCTATAATAAAAATCTATCATATTTGGGTCATACTCAATAGCACTATCCAATTTCTCTAATGCCTTTTCATAATATTCTTTATTTCCATCTTTCGCCTTCCCAATATATCCCCTAGCTATTATCTCATAAGCGCCAGCTATACGATATGGTATCTGCTCTAAATCCACTTCTATCTCTGGATCTTCCTCCTCTTCTCTGATCGCCTTTAACCATAACTCCCCATATTCTATCATTTTATCCCATTTTTGTGCCACCATATAAAATCGGCTCATCAGGCTATTATATTCTGCTCTATTCTTTTTAGGGGGAACTTTATCCTGAAACACTTTTATTCCACGTTTCGCATACTGATTTTGTAAATAACACCAGCCTATTTCTAAATGTTTTTTGAACTCTACCTCCCCTTGATTTGTTTCATATTTTTCTATCAGCTTATCATTAATCTTTTTTAAATCTTCTTGTAAACTATCATCTGAATATCCTGTTTCTAAAGCATTTCTACAACATTCCTTTGCCTTATCATAAATCCCCTTTGTATAATAATAATGAGCCAAATTTTTATTTCCCATATAATATTGAGGTTCTTTTTCTATTAACTGTTCAAAATGTCCCACCGCTTCTTCTATCTGATCAGCATCCCATAACACCTCTGCACAAGAAGAAAGAAAATCAAAATTATAAAACCCATTCCCCTGATAGCGTTCTAACAGCGAATTTATCATAGAAACCGCCTCTTGTATTCTCCCCATTCCCATCTGATATTTCGCCTTTTCAATTTCATAAAATGGATGATATACCTTTATCTGTTCTAATATCTCTATAATTCTCAAAGATTCTTCCCAATTCTTTTCTTCATTACTTCTTGTCAATTTGATATATTGATAAATACTCTCATCATAATTCTCATCATCTGCTCCTTCAAACAACTCATAAGCAAAATCTTTGTCTTTTTCACAATTCTGAAAAACAAATTGAATAAATTCCTTTGGAAATTTTTCGCATAATTCCTCTTCTTCCTCTCTGAGCAAAAAAGTCTTATCAATCAGCTTCCAAACTTCATTTTTTAACCGGAAATTATCTTTTAAATAATTCAATAATGCATCTCTGGCTTCTATGCTAGTATCTAAATCTATGCATAGATCCTCTTTCATCAGCTTTTCCCAATTTGTGATATCCAATCGTTTTGACAGAGATTCATATATCCCCTTTACTCGTTCTATCCATAATTCTATCGGCGTTTCTGGCAGTTTTTCCTCTTTTATTGACTCTTTTGCATAACATAAAGCCTCCTCATATGCCCGACGAACTTCCTTAAATCCTTCCGCATTCTCTTCTGGATTCACTTTTACTAATTGATTGCGATAAGCAGCTTTTATCTTTTCTTCTTCTCTCGTTGGCTCTATCCCCAATATTAAAAATATTTCCTTCTCGTTCATAGTCCTCCTCTTTTCTATATCTCTTTTCTTTTTCCTTGTGAAATGAACAAAATCTCTCTATCCTCTTTTATTATACTGCTAATATCCTTTTTTTGAAATCTTTTTATTTATTTTTATTTATACCAAAGAGGGGGCGCTCCGGCAGGTAACTATTCCAACGAAGCCGCGCTTTCGCTCCGTTCCAGACGTAATGGTACTAAATTCGCAGCCCCGCTCCCTGCGGAACTGCTTATTAAGTACCAACGTCTTCCAAGGGGCTTCTTTTGGAATAGTTACCTGCCTCCGCTAGTTTGTTGGCTCTTCTGCTTTTTGAAAAAAGAGTTCCACCTTGCTACGAAAATAGATTTTTATTTTCATGATAAGATGTGATAACCTTTCATAATTCGTTGACAATCAAATAAAAAAGCCAAATTGTAATCTCAACTTCTCTTTATTATGATAACTATAAATGAGAAAATCCTGAAAAATTCACAAAAAGAATAGCATATAGTTTTTGTAACAAAGAGTTTTCTCTGTATTTTAGTGATATTGTTCGCATAACACAGAATTCCTTATGTAATATTTTATATTTGCCCATTTATAGATGATAAAATGAAATGCTTTTCTTTCTGCTCACAAATTATTCATAGACAAAAAAAGCAGAAATACCAAAAATTAGTATTTCTACCTTATTTAAAATATAAAAAGCGCGAAACGGGAATCGAACCCGTAACCTTATCTGTACCAACTATAATATGGTACTAACTATACGTATACATAGAATGCTCTACCACTGAGCTATTCGCGCATAATATTTAATAATAAAATTATAATACTTTCATCTCTCTTTGTCAATCACTTAATATTCTAAATTCTTAATGATTACTATTCCTTCCCTTCTATCTAAAAATGATTAAGAGGTCTATTTTTTTAGATAATTTAACCTGACCCACAAATTTAAGAACTACGGAATAGTTAAAAGTTCAAGACATTTATCTTGTAGATAAATAACAAAATACACTAACAATTCCTTCTATGTTACTTCTCCAAAAAACTCAAAAAGAATTTCCTTTTCCAGAAGAGCCAAGAAAGTAACGCCTGAAAGATAGGATGTTCAGGCAGACCCTTGGAAGACGTCGGCACTTAATGAGCTGTTTCGCAAGAAGCGAAACGGCGAATTTAGTACCGCTACGTCTGGAACGGAGCGAGAGCGCGTCTGACAGGACATCCTATCTTTCAGACGTGTCCCCTTTCGCAATACCCTCCCCTACCTCCCATAATATTAAAACTCCCCTCCTTTTTACTCCGAAATCAACATACTCATAATATATTTATAATCTTTAAACAACTGATTTGATATATTATCTAACTGTGAAAATTCTGCCTCTAACCATAACTCCTCTGCCGCTAAAAACATATGATTGAGCATAATCCCCATATCAATAGTATGCAGTTTTGTAATAATAGGAATAAAACTATTCGATTTATGAGAAAATACATGGATTCTATTTTTATAAACTACAAATTTCCATGGCTGATTGTTCATAGAAGAAGGAGCTAAATTTGCAGCTCTTAAAATAGTGAGCACTTCTTTTGATGGTTCTTCTTTAAATATACATTCCTTTTTTAATTCTATTCTCTTTGCTGTTCCCAACTCTCGATATAAATATCTGGAAGGATATCCTAATGCCATCACAAGAACCTCTTCTAATTCCGATTTTTTATTATCCGAAACTTTCATAGCTCCTTGATAGCAAGTCCCTATTCCTAAAGTATTCAAATATAATGATAGTTCTTCTAGCACATAACCAGCATTTAATAAATACCCCTGTTCTGTACTGCTATATAGGCTCAAATAATAAGGCGCTTTCACTTGAAACGGCGACTTTTTTTTCTTCCAACTTTTCTCCATCGCATTATGAATCTCAATCTGACAGGTGATATCAGGATATAAAGCCTTCATTGTCTTTTGATAACAAACTATTTTTTCTAACACCTTTTCTTCCAAAGGTTTCATTTGAAAATTCCTTATCGATTGCCTATATTGAATCACATCATATAATTTCATTTTTTTCAACCCCACTCTTTTTTTATCCCAGATATTTATCATCTTTTTATTTTCTATTGTATCATAATTTTCCAAAATATTTTGCCTAATTATTTAAAAAAATATTTCCTTTTTTTGTGAAGCTTTTTTAAAACTCTATTCTTTTTAAAAACTCTTCTGGAAACTCTTTTTCTTCAGCGAGTGAAATACAAATACAACTCTCTTTTAGTGTCATTAACCTTCTTTCTCTTTCTTCTTTTTCTTCCATACTATATTTTATTGCTCCTAATAGAGAAGTATTTCCTGCCATTTCCACTTTTTTCTCCACTTCTTTTGGTAAGAGTCCCGCTTTTATCGCTTTTTTTATATTGAGATTTTCTCCAAAGCTTCCCCCTATATTCCATTTTTCTACCTCATTTATTGAAATATTAGCTTTCTTTAACAACAAAAAAATTCCAGCTAATACTGCTCCTTTCGCCAGTTGAAACGCTCTGATATCACTTTGATTAATAGAAATCAATTCTCCTGTAATGCTTCTAGCTATAACCACACCTTTTTTTGCATAACCTGCAAAAAGGCTTCCATCTTTCTTTAAAATCCCCATTTCTAAAAATGCAGCAACTGCTTCTATCAATCCTGTACCACAAATACCCACTGGAGCTGCCTTTTTTATCGTCCTATAAGCAAAACCTTCCTCCTCTGCTTCAATAGAAAAAATAGCTCCCGGAATACTTCCTGTGCCACAGCTCATATTTCCTCCTTCAAAAACTGGTCCTGCTGCTACAGAAGCAGTATAGATTTTTCCATGACAGCAGACAGCCATCTCCCCATTTGTTCCTAAATCCAGAAAAAACTGAATCTTTTGACTTTTATCCGCATCGATTTGATATAACCCAGCTATGATATCTCCTCCAATAAAAGCAGACACACAAGGAAAGCCTATTATCTTCGTTCTCCCTTTCCAATCTGGAAAAATTTTCTCTGCTTTTATTTCTGTTTTTTCTATAAAAAAGGGGGTGAATGGATAATGTTCCATTCCCTCAGTTGGATATGCAAAAAAAAGATGTTCCATCACTGTATTACCAGTCAAAACCACATCTTCTATTTCTGCCAGTTCTATTTCCTTTTTCTGCAGCATCTCAAAAATTCCATTCCAAATATCATTTCTGACAATATGAGTCAGCTCTTTTGCCATTCCCTTTGCTGCTTTTTCCATTCGAGTGATAACATCTGTGCCGATCTTCCTCTGGTGATTGATCCCTAAATAAGTTTCTATCACTTGATTATTCGATACTAACGCAATCGCTATTGTCGTAGTCCCTAAATCTATCACGATTTGAAACCCATTTTCCCCTGATTTTTCCTCTCTTATCCCTAACTCTACCTTACTCCCCACTAATTCTGTTTCTTCTAAAAATACTGTTTTTATGGTTATCTCTGATTCTGGATATGCTCTGCAAGCCAATCGATACCCTTGTTCTAACTGCTGTTTAGAAAAAACTTTTTTATCCTCTGCTGTGACAGGGAGCCGCCCTTCTGTGACAAGTATTTTACACTTGCCACAGCTTCCTCTGCCTCCACAGAAAGAAGGAACATTTAGATTCTGTTCTATGAAATTTTCCCAAACAGATTTTCCATTATTCTTTATTTTAAATTCCATCTTCTTCATCCATTAATTCTTCTAATTGCTTCACAAGAGCTTGAAATACTTCTATCGCTTCTTTTACTGGCTCAGTAGATTCCATATCCACTCCTGCATCTCTTAATAACTCAATGGGATATTTAGAACATCCTCCTGTCAAAAACTTCATATAATCTTTGACTCCAGCCTCTCCTAATTCTAAAATTCTCTTTGAAAGTGCAATCGCTGCTGAAAATCCTGTCGCATATTGGTATACATAAAAGGAATTATAAAAATGAGGAATTCTCGCCCATTCCATATCAATCTGCTCATCTATTACAACATCTGGTCCAAAATAGAGTTCATTTAATTCATGATAAATTTTCTTCAGCCCTTCTTTTGTCAAATTTTCTCCCTGTTCTACCATCTCATGTGTGATTTTTTCAAATTCTGCGAACATCGTCTGGCGAAACATTGTTCCCTTAAATTTATCCAGAAAATAATTGATTAAATACATTTTCTCTTTTCTATCTTCTGTCTTTTTCAGCATATCCTGAATCAATAAAGATTCATTACAAGTAGAAGCTACCTCTGCCACAAACAACTTATATGCAGCATTCATGTAAGTTTGATTCGCATCAGAATAATAAGAATGAAGCGCATGTCCCATTTCATGTGCCAAAGTAAACACATTATCTAAACTGTCATGATAATTTAATAACACATAAGGATGAACACCATAAGCCCCCCAAGAATATGCACCACTTCTTTTCCCCTGATTTTCATAGACATCAATCCAGCGATTTTGAAAACCTTCTTCTAATTTTTTCAGATATTCTTCTCCCATCGGCTTTAAGCCTTCTTTTACCATCTCTTTTGCCTTTTCAAAAGTTATTTTTTTCTCCTGCTCTTGAATCAACGGCACATAAATATCATACATATGCAGTTTTTCCACTTGAAGTGCTCTTTTTCGCAATGCCATATATTTATAAAAAATAGGAAAACTCTCATGAACAGCCTTTATTAAATTATCGTAAACAGAAAGAGGAATATTGCTGTTTTTAAGACTTGCCTCTCTCGCTGAAGAGTAATGACGAACCTTTGCATAAAAAGCATCTTTTTTTGCATTTGCAGCATAAAGTGAAGCTAAAACATTTTCATGTTCCTGATAAGGAATATAATATTTTTCCAGCGCTTCCTTTCTCACCCTTCTATCTTTATTCTCTAAATAAGAGATATAAGTGCCATGAGAAAGTAACACTTCCTCCCCATTCTCATCTGTCACAGAAGGAAACTTTATATCTGCATTATTGAACATAGAATATACATCATCTGCTGTATCGCTAAATTCTCCTGTCATAGAAAGTATTTTTTCTATTTCTTTTGATAAAACATGCTCCTTTTGTCTTAACAGATTGCCAATATATTGTTTAAATTCCGCCATCTTATTATCTGCCAAATACTCTTTTAATTGTTCTTCTTTGATCGCTAAAAGTTCTGGCTCTAAATAAGAACTGATGCCATCAAATTTAACTCCTAAATTCTTTGCTTTTCCTGCAAAGCCCTGATATTTTCCATTTCTAGTATCCTGATGCAATTTCTGATTCGCATAGACTATAATTCTCTCCATTCTGCAGGCAATATCACTATAAAAACGCAGTGCCTGATAAAGAGCCTCTGCACTATTTTCTAATGTTCCCTGAAAAGAAGAGAGATTTTCCATCTCTTTCTCTAATTTTTGGTATTCCTCTTCCCATGCTTCATCACTAGAAAACATATCCTCCATTTTCCATGTATATTCTTCTAACACTTCACTTCTGTCAGGTAATTTTGTTTTCGTTGCCATTGAAAATCCTCCTTATTAAAATACAATTTAAAAAATTTAATCTGTCTTTATCTTATCCCATATACAAAGAATTATCAAGAGAGAATAAATTAGTTTATGTCGTTTTTTAAAGTTTTTGGTGAATGGTTCACGGTTTCGCTATGGAGTACCCCCTGTCAGACGCGCTTTCGCTCCGTTCCAGACGTAACGGACACTAAATTCGCAGCCCCGCTTCCCCGCGGAACTGCTCATTAAGTGCCGACGTCTTCCAAGGGTCTGTCTGGGGGTATCTCCATAGCGAAACCGTTACTTTATCGTAAATTCTGAGTGTCAGTTTCTGTTCACATATTTTCACAGAATGTTCTAATAAATAGAATAGATAACGTATTTTTTTATATCTATTAGATTTTTATTTTCATGAGAAGTTATCACAACCTATCATGAACTATATTAAACTGATTCATTTCTTGCTTACTTTAAAAGCCCTTTATTATTATCATGAGATCCTTTCATAAATCAGAGCAGCCAATAAATTAGCGGAGGCAAGGAAGTATTCCATAAGAAGCCCCTTGGAAGACGTTGGTACTTAA
>CAJUHN010000115.1 GCA_910585935.1 uncultured Lachnospiraceae bacterium
GCTGTGGACATACGCACTCGTCCCCGTCGTCCAGTAAGATACAGTTCCCGCTATCATAATTGCAGCACATCCGGCGCACAAGGGGCGTTGACTTTCTGGCTTTGGGGCGGCGTGAGCCGCTTAATCTTGCTCATACCTCGTCGACAGGGTAAAGGACAAGCCCCGCAAATTCCGCTTCGGTCATATGCCCCACTTTGGAAAGGCTTAACTTGACCCATAAATTAAAATTAAACAAGAAATTCTCTATATTCTAACAAAGTATAATTTATATATAATATCACTTATTATATTATCATATGTATATGTTACTACTATATATTTGAATAATCCAAAAAATATCTCTTCTTTCCGCCTTGTGCTCATTCCACTTTTATATCTCTATTTTTAGAATCGAAATAATACCAACTTTTATCTTTTTGAAACCATTTAGACTATATCATGCTTTGCAAACTTGCCTATACAAAAAACTAGCACAGGAGCTAATCTATTCCAAAAGAAGCCCCTTGGAAGACGCTTGCCCGTTAATGAGCGGTGCGGTGACGCGCCGAGAATTTAGTGTCCATTACGTCTGGAACGGAGCGAGAGCGCGGCTTCGTTGGAATAAATTAGCTCCTGTGCGAACCTCTATCGAAAAAATCCCTTTTTCTCCTTTCAAACAAACTTTTTATTTTTTGTATCTAAAACAGTTATAAATTTTTTTACTTAAATCAAAATGTCATAATTTACAGGTGTATAAAACATCTTTTTAATTTCTTCTGATTCTTTTGTTTTTCCTAATATCCACATTAATTTTGTAACAACTGCTTCTAAAGTCATATCATATGCTTCTATTAATTCATATTTTTCTTTAATTTTATATCCTACTTTATACACTGCCATGTCGCTGCCTTCATGTGGCACTTGTGTGGTCATCACAATGGTTTTTCCAGATTTTATCCAGTCTTCTATTGCATCAATAAAGCTATTATTTTCGCTAAAGGGAACTCCGCCCACTCCGAAACTTTCTATGATAATCGCATCATAATGTTCTTTGAGATAAGGGAAAATGGTTGCATCTACTCCGGGTATTAATTTAAGTACAAAAATATTCGTATTAAGACTATGATAAAATGTTGGCTTTCTCAAACTCTTTTCTTTTTTTATATATGGTATCGTTTTTCCATCTCTCATAATAGCGAGTTCTGGAAAATCTATACTCGAAAATGCATGAAAACTTTTTGTTCTCGTTTTTCTTGCTCTTGTTCCAGAGATCACGGAATTATCGAATAAAACTACCACTCCACCATTGTTCTCTCCTGCTGCATAAAGAAAACTATTTAATAAATTTGCTTTCGCATCTGTGATATCTCTATCAATAGGCTGTTGTGCCCCTGTTAATACAATGGGTTTTTCTACATTTTGTATCAGATAAGAAAGTGCGGCGGCTGTATATGCCATCGTATCTGTTCCATGCAAAATTACAAATCCATCATATTTTTCATAATTTTTTTCTATTGTCTGTGCGACTTTGAGCCAATGTTTTGGTGTCATATTTGTACTGTCAATATTAAAAAGCTGTATAATATCCACATTACAAATTTCTTTAATATCTGGCACATAATTTAAAATTATCTCTGGTTTGATTTGAGGAGATAAACCATCTTTTGTCTTTTTCGATGCTATTGTTCCTCCTGTCGCTATCACTAATACCTTTTTTCTTTCTCGTTTCATTTTTTCTCCATTTCAAAATCTTTTTTCTGACTACTCTTACAGAAAGCTTGTGTTTTTTTCTACTACTGATTTATCACGATTCTTTTTCTTTGTTTATTTTTTTCAAATATTCTATAATCTCTTTTTCATATCCATTTTCAGATGGCTTATAAAAGGTCTGTCCTACTAATTCATCTGGCAGATATTGTTGTTTCACATAATGATCTTTAAAATTATGAGGATATTGATATCCGATTCCTCGAGAGAGATTCTTTGCTCCTTTATAATATGCATCTTGTAAATGTGCTGGTACACCAGCAACTTTCACATTTTCTACTACTTTCATAGCCTCTTCTATTCCAATAAGTGCTGTATTACTTTTTGGAGCAGTTGCCACATAAGAAGCAGCTTGAGAGAGTATAATCTTCGCCTCTGGCATACCTACACGTTCTATCGCTAAAGACGCGGCAACTGCTACCGAAAGAGCCTGTGGATCTGCATTTCCTACATCTTCAGAAGCACAAATGATAATTCTTCTAGCAATAAATGTGATACTCTCTCCTGCATATAACATCTTAGCCAAATAATATAGCGTCGCATCTGGATCAGAGCCACGCATACTTTTGATAAATGCAGAGATCGTATCATAATGGTTATCCCCCTCCTTATCATAGCGCAATATTCTTTTTTGTATACATTCAGAAGCCGTTTTTAAATCAATATGAATCTTTCCATCCTTCTGTCTTTCTGTCGTCAATATTCCTAGTTCCAGCGCATTTAATGCAGTTCTGGCATCTCCATTTGCCATATCCGCCAAAAATTCTACCGCTTCTTGTTCTATCACAGCCGATAGATTCCCATTCCTCTCTCTTCATCTTCGATTGCTTTTTTTATTAATTGTGCTATCTCTTCTTTCTCTAAAGGCTTTAATTCAAAAATAATAGATCTCGAAATTAAAGCACTATTCACTTCAAAATAAGGGTTTTCTGTAGTAGCTCCTATCAAAATCACTGTTCCATCTTCTACAAAAGGAAGTAAATAATCCTGCTGCCCTTTATGAAATCTATGAATTTCATCAATAAATAATATTGTTTTCTTACCATACATTCCTCTGTTCTCTTTCGCTTTTTGTATCACCTCTTCCATATCTTTTTTTCCTGATACAGTTGCATTTAATGACATAAATTCTGCTTTAGAACTATTTGCAATCACCTTTGCTAATGTAGTTTTTCCTGTCCCCGGAGGTCCATACAAAAGAATAGAACTCAGCTTATCCGCTAAAATAGCTCGATATAATAACTTATCTTTGCCAATAATATGTCTTTGCCCTACCACCTCTTCTAATGTGCGGGGACGCATACGAGAAGCTAAAGGTGCTTCTTGTTTCATCGTATTTTCTCTCATATATTCAAATAAATCCATCTTTTCTCTCCCATTTTTCATAAATTTGTTACCATTTAGCCTTTTATTCTATTATTATCGTAAAATTTTCTTTTCAAATTTTCAAAAAGTAGAACAGCCCACCATATAGCAGAAAATTTTTTATTTCTTTTATTCTATCATAATTTTAAATATATTACTATTCTGAATTATAAAGAGATTTCATAAAAATGGAAACAAAGTTTCCTTTTAGTTGATTTATTCTCGTAAAGTATCGTGACAATCCATTGAGCTTATATATGATTATGGATATAATAAAAAGTATAAAACGCTTCAAAATGGAGGAATTAAAGAATGAATGAATTAAATTTTTCTGATAACATTGTCAAATTAAGACATAAAAAAAAGATAACACAAGAACAATTAGCAGATTTTATTGGCGTGACAAAAGCGTCTGTTTCAAAATGGGAAAATAAGCAAACCCTTCCAGATATTTTGATACTCCCCGAATTAGCAGCATTTTTTGATGTTACCATTGATGAACTCTTAGGTTATGAGCCTCAATTAAGTAAAGAACAAATTCAAAAGCTATATCTTGAATTAACAGAAGCTTTTGCAGAATCTCCATTTGAAGAAGTGATGAAAAAAAGTGAAGAATTAACAAAGAAATATTATTCTTGTTATCCATTTTTATTTCAGATAGCGTGTTTATGGATAAATCATTTTATGATAGCGGAAAACCAGACACGCCAAACAGAAATTTTAATTTCTATATCGAATTTATGTAGCCATATTATATCAAATTGCAGAAATATTAGTATTTGTAACGATTCTATTATATTAAAATCTTTTGCAGATTTACAACTAGGAAGGGCACAAGAAGTTATAGATTCATTAGAAGAAATGTTCAATCCATGTCGTCTTGCTGTTCAAAGTGATACGATACTGCTTCAAGCATATCAAATGAATGGTCAAAATGATAAAGCAAATAGTATTACACAAATTAATATGTTTTCTCATTTACTCAATTTAATAGAAAATGCTACATGGTATATTACTATTAACAGTGATAACCTTTCTGTTTGTGAAAGCACAATAGAACGTATGAATCATATATTTGCAGCTTATGATCTGGAATATCTTCATCCAAATTCAGTTGCTGGATTTTATTATCAGGCAGCTATTATCTATTGTTTACATGATAAAACACAAAAAGCAATCAATAAATTAGAGCGATATGCAGCTTGTGTCAAAAAATTATGGGAAAATGAAGCATTTTTGCATGGTGATAGTTATTTTACCTCTATAGAATCGTGGTTTGAACAGTTAAATATAGGCAATCATGCTCCTCGTGATAAGAGAATCATAATTAACAGTGCAATATCTGCACTTTCCCATCCAGCCTTCACCATTTTAAGTGATATGACTGCATATCAAAAAATAAAACAATCTTTAAACGAAAAAGGAGGTATCTTATGACTGAAATATTACCATTTCTAATTCCCCTTGTAATAGCAGAATTTATTCTACTTTTGATTACCTTAAAACACATTCTCACCCATGAAAATTATAAACATGGAAATAGAACTATGTGGCTTATCATATCTATTGTTGGTATGAATTTCGTTGGTCCAATTTTATATTTTCTTTTAGGAAGGGAGGAAACATAATGGATATGCTTACAATTTCCCATGTATCCAAATCATTTGGAGAAAATAAAGTGATTGATGACCTCAGCTTTTCTGTGAAACAACATACTATTTTTGGATTTATCGGTCAAAACGGTGCTGGAAAAACCACTACTATGAAAATGATACTTGGTTTATTACAATTTGACAAAGGAGAAATTTTAGTGAACCAAGAACCTGTTCATTTCGGACAAACAAATACAAATCAATATATTGGTTATTTATCTGATGTTCCTGAGTTTTACGGTTATATGACACCAAAAGAATACCTCATATTATGTGGAAAAATTACAGGAATGTCAAAAGAACAAATGGAAAATAGAATAATAGAAACTTTAAAACTTGTTGGTCTTCATAGCATAGATAAACGAATTTACGGTTTTTCTCGCGGAATGAAACAAAGGCTTGGCATCGCACAAGCATTACTTAACAACCCCTTATTATTAATTTGTGATGAACCCACTTCTGCCCTTGATCCATTAGGGAGAAAAGAAATTTTAGATATATTATCTCATGTAAAAAAACATACTACCGTTATTTTTTCCACCCATATATTATCTGATGTGGAACGTATCTGTGATGAAATTGCCTTTTTACATCATGGTAAAATTGCACTTCATGGAACACTTGATAAAATCAAAGGCATCCGAAGGGGAAATCATTTGGAAATAGAATTTTATTCCTCCTCTGATGTTCAACGTTTCAAAATAAATTATCCAGAAAGCAAAATCATAAATGAATTAAGACTGCGGCTTGATAAAAAAACAGAAAAAGATATGCAAAACATCATGCAATATATCGTGGAAAACAATATAGCAATACAGAGAATAGAAATGCTTGAACCAACACTAGAGGATTTATTTATGGAGGTAATACATTTATGAAACAATTAACCACTTTTACAAGTAAAGAATTATTAGAATCTGTCCGCACAGGAAAAATGTTGATTCTAAGCATTTTATTTCTTCTTTTTGGCATTATGAATCCTGCAATCGCAAAATTGACCCCATGGCTTATGGAAATATTATCAGAAAACCTCACAGAAACAGGATTTTCTATTATTTCTGTAGAAGTAAACGCTTTGACTTCATGGACACAATTTTATAAAAATATTCCGATTGCTTTCATTATTTTTCTTTTGATGTTCAGTAATACTTTAACAGGAGAATATCAAAAAGGAACATTGATAAATATAATTACAAAAGGCATGAACAGATGGAAAATTATTGTGTCAAAAGCTATAACTATAATTGCTTTTTGGACAATCGGATACTGGCTTATGTTTGGAATCACTTATGGATATAATGCATATTTTTGGGACAATAATATTATTTCTCATATATTTTTTTCTGCTTTTTGTTCTTATTTGATTGGTATATGGCTGATTTCTTTGCTACTTCTTATGTCAACTATTTTTCGTTCTAATCCGTTTGTTCTCTTAGCAGTAGGAGGAGTATTTTTGGTGATTTATTTCATAGGATTATTTCCTAAAATTGGAACGTATATGCCCATACAACTATTAAATTCTATGGATTTGTTGCTTCATATAGAAAAAATATCTGAATATTCTTATGCAATTATCCTGACACTTATATTCTCTATCTTAAATATAGCCGTTTCCATTATCTGTTTTAACAAAAAAAATATCTGATATTCTATTATATTGGAATTAGTTATAGGAGATTATAAAAACTCTTTTTTGTGGTGACTTCATGAAATTATTAAAATTTGTTTTAAGAACATAGAGGCAAATTGTCCGTGTAAGAAAGGATGCCTATTCCAACGAAACCGCGCTCTCGCTCCGTTCCAGACGTAATGGTACTAAATTCGCAAATCCCGCTTCTTGCAGGTTTGCTCATTAAGTACCAACGTCTTCCAAGGGGTTTCTTTTGGAATAGGCATCCTTTCTTACGCTAGTTTGTAACAGAAACAAATTTATAAATCACCATGACCATTATTCCAATAAATATAAATATTGGTAATTACTTAACACTTTACAAAAATAAAGAAATTAATACTTGTCTTTTCCTAGATAATATGATTTTTTTCCTAGAATAACCAATAAACCAGCCCAGAGAAGCAACGATTCCAAAAGAAGCCCCTTGGAAAACGTTGGTACTTAATGAGCGGTGCGGTTACGCGACGAGAATTTAGTACCATTACATCTGGAACAGAGCGAAAGCGCGGCTTCGTTGGAATCGTTGCTTCTCTGGGCGAACCTTTCACCAAAATATCTCTCCCCCTCTCTCTGCTTTTTTTATACATTTACATTTTATACTCCTTTTTCCTATATAATAGATATTTTATTTCGCTAAACAAATTAATATCTGTTTACTCACTTAAGAAAATATTGCTAAAAAGAAAAAAAATAGTATAATAAAAGATATAGGTTTATTCATATTATGGAGGTGATAAAATGTATTTATATCATTATTTTGATAAAACAATTGGTCCATTTAGAAATTTATCAGATTTATCAATGGATAAAGCAAAAAACATTCTTAATACAATAAAAAAAACAAAACCAAACTCACAAAGTGCTCAAAGAGATGACAAATATATTGAACATAGACGTTATTGTGAAAATATCATTCGTTCGGAATTTATTAAAAAAGGGGGCATTATTACAAGAACTGTACCACACTATTTAGTAGTGGAACATAGTCCCTGGCTAAGTACATGGTTTGAGAATTGCGATTTTATAAAGATACCTATAGAAGAATTTAATATTAATACTCTTTCTTTTACATATGGCGATTCTATGCCAACGTTTAGCCCTATCTGCGACGACGGAAAAGAATATCGTCACCAGCTTTATCTTTATAATGAAATTCTAAAAATTATTAATAAATATGGTTTACCACAAGATTGGAATAATGATGGAAAATATGGTCCTGAAAGATATATAGAAGTTCATGTATGGAGTGATGAAACAATTAACAAATATAGATGATTCATTCATAATAAGCTGTTCTATTTTATGGGACAGCACTTTTTCCTACTCGTCAGACTTTCTTTTATAAAATAACCGTACATCTAATTAGAATATCTTCTTAATATTCATTTTTCAAAAGCAAAATTATGTCTATATTCTATAGGTGAAATATTAAAGTATTTCCGAAATGCTTCTGCATAATAACTACTTCCATTAAATCCCACTATATAAGCAATTTCTGTAATCGTCATATCGGTATTACAAAGTAATGTTATACTTTTATTCAAACGATAAGAGATTAAATAAGTATTTGGTGTTTGGTAAAGATATGTTTTAAATAATTTGCAGCATTTACTTTGTCCAACGCCGCCAGATTCTGCAATTTGCTGTAAAGTTATCTTTTGGTCATAATACTGTTGAATAAAGCCAATCATATTTTTCAAAATGGAAAGATTATTATTTTTTGTTTTCTTTATGTTGCATAGTTTTGGCATATGTTCATAAATTAATGCCCACATCCATGTAAAAATACTCTGAATTTTCAGAATAGATGTTGGAACACTTTTTATGGAATATATTTTATAAATTCCTTCCATTATTTCTCTATTCCATTCTATCCCATGTGTAAAATGAATATATGGAAGGTTTTGATTTTGCAAAACAGGATTCACATAATCCTGTTCTATCTCCGGATTTAAACACAACAACATAGGATGCAAAAGAATACAAATAAATTCACATTCTTTGTATTCTTTGGAAAATCCAAAATGTATTTGACGGGAATTTATAAAAATACCTTCCTCAGATTTTAACATTATAATTTCGCCATTAATATTATATGACATTTCTCCAGATAGAACATATATAAACTCAATATCATCATGCCAATGAGGAGGTGCAGCATAATTTGGATATTCAGATAAAAAATTGCAATGAATATAACTTGGATATTGCGTATAGTTATAGTGCACCTTTTCCAAACCGTTATCTTTTAAATCGATGTATATACTCATATTATCACCTGTATGCAGAATTGTTATAAAAAATGGCAAAATAATGATAGAATTTCTATTTTTTGTATGATATTATTATAACAAAAAAGATATCCCATGTCAATCAAAGAGAGATAATCATTTATTAGACTTACCAAAAGATATCTCTATTTGCAAACCGTTCATTATCAAAAATCAGTAAGTATAAATACTTTACACTACAAGAATAACAAGGAGGTTTAAAATGAAACCAGATAATCCCATATCCTATCAGAAAACAATTTATGCTTGTTTTTTAGGATACATATCACAAGCTGCCGCTGTAAATTTTGTGCCGCTCTTATTTGTGACTTTTCAAAGACAATATCACATTCCATTGACCAAAATTACCGCACTTATTACAGTATGCTTTGTATTACAGCTTATCATAGATTTTGCTTCTGCTTTTTTTATTGATAAAATCGGTTATCGTGCTTCTGCATTATCGGCAAATATATTTGTAGCTATAGGATTTATTTCCTTAACATTTTTGCCAGAAATGCTGCCAGATCCTTTTATCGGCTTGGTCATTTCTGTTTTACTTTATGCGATAGGGAGTGGACTTATAGAAGTAGTCATTAGTCCTATTGTAGAATCTTGTCCGAGTGAACATAAAAGCAAAACTATGAGCTTGCTACATTCCTTTTATTGTTGGGGCAGTGTAGGTGTGGTTGTTATTTCCACTCTGTTTTTCTGGATATTTGGGATTGAAAATTGGAAAGTCCTCGCCGCTGTATGGGCGGTTTTGCCTATATTTAATACTTTCCTATTTATCAATACACCGATTGTTGATTTAGAACAGGAAAATGGAAAACAACTTTCTTTAGGCGAATTATTAAAGAATCAATTATTTTGGACATTTTTTATCATTATGATTTGTGCCGGAGCGAGTGAACAGGCGATAAGTCAATGGTCATCTGCATTTGTTGAAAAAGCACTTAACATTTCCAAAACATATGGCGATCTGGTAGGACCTGCTATCTTTGCATTTTTTATGGGGACATCACGAACAATATATGGTAAAATAGGAGAAAAAATAAATTTAAACAGAATGATTTTTATCTGTAGTCTACTCTGTGTTGGCTCATACCTTTTTATCTCATTATCTCCTTCTCCTATTCTTTCCCTAATGGGAATTGGCTTATGTGGTTTTTCCGTCGGCATCTTGTGGCCGGGAACATTCAGTATTACTTCTGCTTCTATTAAAGGAGGAAATGCTATGTTTTCTCTGCTCGCATTAGCAGGAGATTTAGGCTGCACTTGTGGTCCTACTTTCGTGGGATTTATTGCAGGAATAACACAGGATAACTTAAAACTTGGAATATTAGCGGCTATCATTTTTCCTGTTATACTTATCAGCTCACTTATTCTTAAATATGGTATACAAGAGAAACTAAAAAATAAACCAAACAATACTTCACTCTCAAATAAAATTAAATAAATGATTAAGGAGGTCTTTTTAAATGAATATAAAAGAAAAAATGCACGCAGGTGAACTCTATCTGCCATTTGAGGAAGAACTTATCACAGAACAACTACAAAAATTAGACAGACTTTATGATTTCAATATGACACGTCCGACCGAAATGGAAAAAAGAAATGCCTTATTAAAAGAAATGTTTGCGGAAATTGGTGAGAACTGTTATATTGAACCTCCGTTTCATTCCAATTTTGGCGGAGGTCATGTGCATTTTGGCAACAATGTTTATGCCAATTTTAATCTGACATTAGTAGACGATACTCATATTTATGTAGGAGATAATACCATGTTTGGTCCAAATGTGACTGTAGCTACTGCAGGACATCCCATTCTTCCTGAACTTCGTCAACAAGGTTATCAATATAACGCACCTATCCACATCGGTGAAAATTGCTGGATTGGCGCTGGAGCACTTATTCTACCCGGAATCACAATAGGAGATAATGTTGTCATCGGTGCTGGAAGTGTAGTAACAAAAAATATTCCATCTAATGTAGTAGCTGTAGGAAATCCATGTCGAATACTCCGCGAAATTAACGATCATGATAAAGAATATTATTTTAAAGATAAAAAAATCCGAATTTAAAAAATTTCCTTTTTATTTAAAATATGTCCTCACCCAACAAACTAAGCTATTACTTAACACTTTACAAAAATAAAAAATTCTCTTTTTTTCTAGACAACATATTACTTTTCCTAGAATAGCCAACAAACTAGCGTCGGCAAAGAAGTATTCCAAAAGAAGCCCCTTGGAAGACGTCGG
>CAJUHN010000116.1 GCA_910585935.1 uncultured Lachnospiraceae bacterium
TCTCCTTGATACAGTTTTCCTTCGCCTTCGTAGATGCCCTCTTTCCAACCACCTTCATAGAGCAGGGTTTCTCCTTGATATAGTGTTCCTTCGCCTTCGTAGATACCCTCTTTCCAGCCGCCTTTATAGAGTAGGGTTTCTCCTTGGTATAGTGTTCCTTCGCCCTCGTAGATGCCTTTTTTCCAGCCGCCTTCATAGAGCAGGGTTTCTTCTTGGTATAGTTTCCCTTCACCTTCGTATAGCCCTTCTAATAATTCTCCTGTATAGAGTATTTGCTCTTTTTCTGTATAAAGAGTCCCTTTGCCGCTATAGAGTCCTTCTACAAATTCTCCCTGATATAAGATAGTGCCTTCTTCTGTATAAAGAGTTCCCTCTCCACTATAAGTATCTTCTTTCCATTCTCCTTCATAAAGTATTTTTCCATCTTGATAGGCAAGACCTTTTCCATTTCTTTTTCCATCTAAAATTCCGCCTTGGTAAATCAAGTTTCCTTCTTCATCGTAAAGGGAAGTAGATCCGTTTTGAAAGTTTCCTTCTAGGAAATTTCCTTCTGCTATTATGTTATCTTCTTCATAGAGTTTTCCTGTTCCTTCATAGACTCCATTGATAAACTCACCTTGATATAACAGTTTTGTTCCATCATAAAGTGTTCCTTTTCCATTGTATAGACCATTTGTAAATTGCCCTCGATATTTTGTTTCTCCATTTGTCTGATAAAAAGTTCCCTCTCCCTGATAGTAACCTTGTATGAAGCTGCCCTGATATTTTAGTTTTCCGTCTGGATAATATTCTTTTCCGCTGCCTTCAAATGTTCCTTTTACAAAATCTCCTTCATAGAGCAGATTTCCATTTTCTCCATAGAGCCGCCCATTTCCTTCATATAATCCATCTAGAAAACTGCCGTCATATTGAATCCCACCTGTTTCATAATAGAGAATACCTTCTCCGTTATACTGATTTAAGGAAAATCCTCCTTTATAGGCGATTCTTCCGTTTGGATAATAGAGCAGTCCTGTTCCAGAATAGAGTTCCATTAAAAAACCGCCTTGATAAAGCAGATTTCCATTATAATCATAGAGAGTGCCTTCTCCATTAATTCTTCCGTCTGTAAGCCTTCCGACAAAAATAACATTGCCGCCTTCTCTGTCCAATAAGCGTACTTTTCCGTTATAATTTGCTTGTTCATTGGAATTTAATACCATTGTTTTTGTAAAAAATCTTGATACAACGATAGGGTGTAAAAACCGGATATAGAGCAGAGGAAGAAAAATAACGGCAAGTATAGAAAATAGCACCAGTTTCTTTGCGATATAGTAATTCCCGACTATAAAATAGTCTTTGAAAGATGTTGGTTTTTTTTGTGTCAGATCTTTTGCCTCTTTTTTTACATCATTAATTACAGTTGTTACAATGGCATCTGGATTTGTCATCGCCTTTATTTTTCTGTAAATAGTAACAAATGGCATCTTGATTGCTGTAATAAGCCTTTTGCTTCCTTTTTTTAATATCCTCTGTATGTCTGCCATTTTTTCTCACTCCTCATTCGGTATTTCCTCTATGGTTAAAGTTCCGATTGTTTCATATTTTAGACATGTTACGGTATCAGATGGGTATAAAATGGTATAAATCAGATATCCTGCCAGTAAAAAAATAATGATGGTAGCGAATATTTTTTTTACATAGGGAAATCCTTTTTTGATCTTATCCCAGACGCGAAAGAGAAATGTATTCGGACGGATATTCCCTTTCCCGCTTAACTCTTTCAATGTTTCACAAAGCTCTTTATATTCCTGATAGATTTCTCGTATGGAAACAAGTTCCCCTTCTTTTAGGTTTTTTATAAATTTGGGAATCGCTTCACACTTTTCTAGTACAATTTCTTTTTGGAAAAGTGTTTCAAATAGATCAGAAAGCCCTTTTTGGATCTGAGCTTTTTGCTCTTTTTCGGTCAATAAAATTCCTTCTAAACGATAGCGAAAACCAACGGATAATCCCTGATCTACTAGAATCCGACCACCTTCCCATAATCCAGAGAGAAAATAGTCTGGTATGGAAAGCAGTAGTATCTGTTCTAACAGGTTTTGTCCTATCTGTATTCTCTCTTTTAGAGGACAGTCTTCCTCTTCTAGTTTTTTTTCTAGAGGAAAGCCCTCTTTATGTACCATTGCGAGATACAGTTTTCCATCTTTTGAAAAACATTCATATAAATCTGTAAAATTTCCTTCTTTTTCTTTATCTGTTAGTTCTAAAATCAGCTTTTGTATCAGTAAGGATTCTTTTACGCAATATACATCATATGTATTATGCTGAGCGTCTATATATTCTCTGCAGCAATAAATCTCATATTTTGGTGTTTCTTCTGTTTTATGAATCACATAATACCGATGTTTCAGTGCCTCGATTACCACACGATCACCCCTGTCATTTTACAACTTATTTATTATTTCTCTCTTACTACCACATAGGTGGAAGCAGTAAGGTTTTCTTCGTCCATGCTCTTTGCTATAATTTCATATACGCCGGGCTGGTTTGGGGCGGTGTACATTCCATTTTCATCGATACTTCCGCCCTCTGCTTCTTTTACAGACCAGAATACACGGCTGTCGCTGACTCCTTGCAGCAAGGCTTCAAAATAATAATTCTCTCGAACTAATACATTTGCCATATCAGGCTGAATTTTCAGTGTGCGCTTTTCTTTGATCGTCTGTTTTTCTCGCTTATCTTTCATTGCTATCCAATGAATTTTGACTTGTTGTTCTATGGTATCTTCCAGACATTCTATCCCAATTTGAAAAGTTCCTTTGGTCACATCAATTTTGGCTGCCATTTTTAATGGTACTTTGCGTGTCCGCTGTTCAAAAATATCCTGTGCGCCATAGATAATCGAACTGGTATCTCCCATATCATCTGCTTCTCCGAGCAAAATATAGACCACTCCAAGCCCTAATCCATGTACTATCTCTTCTGTAAAAAACTGCTGCCCCTTTAATCCGCCGAAGCCAAGTTGAATGACAGCTTCTCCGCAGGCAGTCCAATTTCTTTGTATATCCTCTCTTATCGTTCCATCTCTTTTTTCTGAGGGCAGACCGTAGGTATATCCCGCTTTTTCTTCTTCTTGAAGGGTGAGTTCATTCATCACTTGCGCTAAAGGATTCGTATAAACGAACTGCTGAAATGGCATGGATTCTACTGTTCCAATTAGATAGGTTTCTCCTGCTTTCAGAACAGAGATTCTGGCGAGGCAGATTCCTTGAATATTGGTATTTCTCACAACTTCTTCCATCGCATTTTTATAATATTGATCCAAAAATTCTTGTTTTACCTTCTTTTCTGTAATAAAAAAGGAATTTTCTGCTTTCACAGATGGGTGAATCTCTTTTTCGCCAAAATGAATCGAAAAGCTTTTTTCCTCCACTCGGATACTTCCCTTTACTCCCTTTACTGGAAGCGCACGGCATCTTTTGGTGATCGTATAGATGGAAGCGCTTTGATGATCGGTTTCTAGAAAGGAGATCTCTGCGGTTTCTCTTTTTCCTGTTTCCACTCCATCAAATTCTAAACGGTAAGAAAAACTAATCGGTTTTTCCTGTCCTCTTTTTTCTATCTGAATTGTGATATCAAATTCTTTTTCGGATTCTATATATTTGGGTGTAATCTGCTGAATCCGAATTCCATTTTCTTGATAAACTGTCACGATTTCTTTATAAAGATTTTCTGTGATAAAATCTTCATCTGGTTCTTGATCGCTCAGATACAGATGATAGCCTTCCTGATATTTATTATATTCTTCTTTGGAATTTGCTTCTCCTCTGGCTGCAATACTATGTACGGGTTCTTTCTCTATCTCCTGATATTCCACATAGAGATAAAGATTATTATTCGCTTCGTCTTCTTCACTGTAATTTAAAAATCCATCGATAGTAGATAATTTTTTTAATACTGGCTTTTCTATTACAATCTCTCTTCCTGCAAAATCCAGCGCCAGCCCCATTTCAATCGATATCGTGGCTTCGTCTACACGGATCACATTCATTCCACATACCACGCCCATACCATGTACTAGACGATTGATGAGACGTCGTTTATCATTCATATAACGCTGTTCTGTTTCAAAATCTTCTACATTTAAAAGTTTCCCATAAAAATACTTGTTTCTCTCAAAATTAAAATATTTCAGATTCTTCAATGATTCCACCTGTACCTTTCCTCTTATTCCCTGCGTTCTTCCTGCAATTTAGTAAACGGAATGGACGCCTGACCATCTAATACCATCGAATGGAAATCAGAGAGTACACTGTTCATTCCAAGATAAGAATGCCATCCTAAAAAAATATATGGCTCTAATATCACAAGATTACTTTCCATATGGGCTGGCTTTTCATTCTCCACAATCCTATCAATCATTGGAATATCCTTCCTATTTATTTTTGCTTTTGCATCAATAATGACGGTAAAAATATAATTATTCTCTCCATATAGTCGTTTTAACAGTTCTTCTTTCCTTTGTGTTGTCATAAATGGCAAAACTTGATGATATTCCACAATATAAGGACGGTTTCCCAGATAAATTTCTAAAATATCCATGAGATAACTCACTGTACCTCTTTTTCTGTAAAGTTCTGCTGCATGTCCTATCAAATAGCGAAGTTTGGGTATTTCCCATAAAAAGCTATCTTGTAGACCAACCCAGTTCACTAAACAAGAAAGATATTCATTTTCCGCCACATCGGGATCAAAATGACGGGAAATCTGCCGGATTTCTTTTGTCATCTTTTCATAGATAGATTGAAAAATCCCTAAATAACGCTCTACAAAAGAATAACTTTTTAAATCCTGCTGATAGATATCTGGCAAATACTCTGCCCAGCTTTCTTTTGGAAAAATTATTTTTATCTTTTTTATCAAAATCTCACCTAATCCGGTAAACCGCAGCTCAAACCATAAAAAACGCGCTTCAATTCCATGTAAAAGTATCTCTTCTCCTCTTCCCCTTTTTTTCAAAAATGCTTGAAATCTTTCTGCTTTTTCTAAGGCAGTTATTTTATGGCTTTTTATGATTTCTTCTATAGAACAGAGTACGCCGTCTTGATAGCACTCTTTTTCTTCTGACGCATAGATCAAAATCTCAACTTCTGTTGTATTTGAAATTTTTTCTATTTCTAATTCCATACTGTGCCAAAGGGTCTTTTTCTCTCTGCTGTCTAACAAAGGGGAATAAAAACTTCCTGTCGCATTTTGCCCTATCGTAAGCCCTTTTTCTGAAAGCATCAGATTCTCTAACACACCTGTTTGAAAATCCATTTTTTTATTAAACATAAAATATTTTTGAGCTTTTTTCATTTTTTCACCCCTATTTAGACAAAGTGATATTAAAATCCATACTTTCCAAATAAATCAATGCATTGACTGGCATCTGATAATCCCCATTGGGATTGCGTAAGACCCCTTTTCCCTGTGCATGAATCGAAAGATTTATCATATGTTCCACACATGCAAGGGATTCTATTAATCCATACATTTTTCCATAGACCAAAGGCTTTCCAAATTCCAATAATTCTTCTGAGAAATAAGTTCTAACAGCTTTTTCAATTTGTTCTTTTGCATTTCTATAATGTGCCTTACATATAATTTCAGCGAAGAGATAAATTCCTACATATTCTGGTGATAAAATCTGTATTCTAGTGCCTAACATTCTTTTCTTCTCTAACATTGCTCGAATATTTCGTTCATATCCGCTGCTTAATTTTGGCATAGTTTCTTCTGAATAAGGCTTTACCACAATATAAACCGTATTATCTGCTGTCTGATTTTCCCAGCTCTTAGTCAAAAAAGAAGTAGTGGCTTTTACTTTATGTATCAAAAGTCCCGGTGTCTGCCTTACCAAAGTTTCATAATCTTCCATGGTAACGGCTCTGTGTGTGTGTGTACTTTCCCTCATAAAACGCCAAAAACATTCTTCTATCGTTTCTTTATCTGCTCCGCTAGAAGTATTTTCATAGTTCGTCACTTTTGCTGGAATCGTTCCGTCCTCAAAAAATTTTAACTGCTGCTCTTTAATATTCCCCTTTAATCCTCTAGAAGAGATAAAACGAATGATTTTTAATTCGCCTTTCGGCGCTAGACCTCTTTCACAATCTCCAAAATATAAGCAGCCCTGCTCCTCATCAAATACAAAATGACGATCTTCTGGTCCAGAATGATAAAAGTTCTCTACTCTTTGATACTGTTCAAATCCATTTTCTTGAAAGGGACATGTGACCATGATTTCTATTTGATCCTGTAATAACTCTGTATGTTCCAATCGGATCTGCTGAAACGGGAATCCATCCATTTCATAGTTTCGTTCTGCTTCAAAGTCTACTTCATACGTCACAGCATATAGCGTTTCCGATTCTTTTACTTCTTCTTTTAACTGAATTTTCACTTTATCAGGCAGAATACTCTTTTTTTCTATCTCTATTGGATACCAAATGCCTGCCTTTTCTTTATAAAATTCCAATTTCCCTTGTCTTGCCATTCTGCTGTTTAAAAATACTGTCTTTTTATCTTCTAAAACAGAAACTTCTTCATAAGTCGAACGAGTTTCTGTCTGCTGTACCATAATACTATTCCACTCCACCGCCTGAATCGATGGCAGAATATCGTATTCTCCACTCTCGATCACAAAACAAAGCAACATCTCATTTTCATTTTGTAACTCTGTGTGTTCCTTTTGCCCCTTCTCTTCTTCTAAGACAAACTGAACTTCCCCACTGTAGAGCAGTCCATATGTTTCATCTTTCAGAATCCGGCAGGGGATTTTTTTTCCGTCTCGGATCGCTTCTAATCTCCACTGAATCAAAGGGAAAAAATCTTCTTTTATGGGCTGCCTTTTTCCCTCTTTGGGTTCTGAGAGTTTAAAATATAGTCTGTGATACTTTTCTTCTGGAAACGGATGTGCGAATCGAAGGATCACCTTTCCCTGTTTCTTTTCCAGATCACAAGAAAGGGATAACAGACGGTTTGGTGAAAAACAACGTTCTTCTGTTGTTTCAAATACAATATCGCCTGCATAGATTCTGCTGTTTTTAGGAAGAAAAAACTCCTTTTCAATCTCATATAATATGGCAAATGTCTGAACGGCTTTCTTTCTTCTCTGTTTCATGCCAATCAGCTTTAAAAACATTTTATAATTTTCTGATCCAATCTGATCGAGATGAAACTGCTGCAGTTCTTTCATCCAAGAAAGCAGTTCTAAAAAAGTAATTCCCGGATCATGTTCATTAAAATCAGTCCATTTTCTATCAATCTGTGGAATTTTCCTTTTGTGATATTCAAAGATTTCATCAAAAGTTTCGTCATCTAATTTCAGTTGTCCAAACATCGACTTTTTCCCTCTTTTCTGCTCTCTGTATGTTTCTTTTCTAGTTTTCTACCTGAATCAGAATCTGATGAACTCCACTCGTCGCTAACATATAGTGAATTTTCTCTGTCCGGTTTAAATCAATATCTATGACTTTATTTCGATTCAACTGATGCGCACTTAAACGAATATTTTTCACAGTTCTAACCCCTGTAATCTCTTGCAGTAAATTTAAAATCTGCATCTCACTCGGCAAAACACCGATTTCAAAATTAGCAGGATTTAAAAATTCCTTTAACCGTTTTTCTGCTTCTCTTCTCACATCAAATACCTGACTATATTCTGACACTTCCATGCTCACTGTTACATTTAATTCAATAAACTTCGGTTCAATAATTTGAAATATATTTTTCTCATACAATTCACTGTTCATTCTGGGTTTTAAGTAATTCATGACCTGCTCTCGGATTCCATCAAAATACTTTCTTCCTTTTTCAAAATCTCTTTGAAGAAGTACTAATGTCACAGCTCCATACTGCTTTTTCCCTTCTGCATTATAATTAGAAAAGCATTTGGCGCGAATAATATTTCTGGTGGCTTCCTTTGCCAGATCTTCATAATCTTTTGCTGTCACAGCCCGATCTCTATGTCGAAGTGATGCCGCACGGCGTTTTATTGCTTCGTCAATCGTTTCCTGTTTCAGCCCTCCTGTTGTCGCTTCATAATTAGATACCTCACTGATAAAACCAATATCCGATTCTAACATCGTGATCTTTCCTTCTGAAAGATTTCCCTTTTCCGCTTCTGTGATGCTATACTGAATCTGGATGGTTGCTTCTGTCCCATCTGGCGGAATCAGACCATTTCTTCCATCTGGAAAGGAAACTGTTCCTTTAATTCTATCCAGAACATATCTTCTCTCTAATGTTCCATCGATATGAAACTGTTCCACTTCCTCCCATAAAACCCAAATTTCTTGTACTGTTCCGCTCTCATTTAAGACTTCACGCACTCTGCCTTGTTTTTTTAATTCAGAAAGTTCTCTTCCATTCAGGCGTTTTTTCTCATTTGCCCAAACCTCTAATTGATAGATCTGCTGATGGTTGAGATGACAGACCAGATTTTCCTGATTCGGTCGCACATAAAAATATTCATTCTCTACGGTTTCAATCCCTTTAATAGAAGTAGAGTTGAGATAAATTCCCTCTATATAAGGCAGATTCCCTCTGTTCGCCTCTTTTTGATAGAGCTTTTCATAATCTAAAATCCTTATCCAGTAACGCTCTTTTCCAAACAATCTTTTCTTTGTGAAATTTTCTTGTTCCATTAAAGTGAGCAAACCTGTTTTTTTTAAGTGTTTCGTTTCATCTACGATATTTAAGTTTCTCCAATGTCCATTACTATAATATTCATAGCCTAGATTGGGAAGTTTTTCTGTCATCGTCTCTCCCATAGAAAATAAAATTCTAAGTGGTCCTTTTTCTAATGGGAGGTCAAACCCTGCATACATCACCATTTGACGTTCTTCCCGACAGTTCACAAAAGAAATCCCTCTCTTATCCTTAAGCTGTTCTTTCCCATAGATCTCTTGTTCCAAATTATTTTCTAATATCAGGCAGTCTGGTATGATATCATTTCGATTATACTCATAACGCAGCTTCAAAAAACTGACTCTTGGTGCAATATAATTTCCTTTCATTTTATAAAAATTATTCATTTTTAAAACTCGTATCCGAATACAATAAGTAATTTTAGAGTTGACAAGAAACGGTTCTATATCAGCCGGACAGATAAAATTAACAGAAATACACCGTCTTTTCACTCCTTCTTTAATAGAAAATAAATCGGTATATTGTTTATTCAGAAATAACCGTTTGAATCCTTCTCCATTATAATATTCCCACACTACTTCTCCTACACTGATGTCATACTCCTTATCCACCTTTATCGCAGAGCGCTTCATGATCATCTTCCAATCAATCGCAGCTCCTTCCTCTCCTCCGCTTTCCAATGGCACGCTGATAAAATCCATATCAAAATCCATATGGATAAAAGCGCCTTTTTTTCCGAGCACTTCTTCGGAAGCAATATAACACTCCTCATAAGGAATCGGTCTTTCTCCAAAAGGCAGAAATTCTCTTACGATTTGCTCTGTCCCCTGCGAATAAATCAGTTCTGGAACGGCTTCTCCTTTGGATCGGATAGCGAGTGTATCTATTTTATATGTTCCGAATCCTCGCCCATCAAAAACCTCAGCCCGAATAAAATAGCTGCTAAATTCTTTCTCTTTTATTTCTAATAGAGCAAATGGAGGCTGATCCTTTCCCTTATAGAGCATCAGATATCCATCTTTTACTTTCTGTTTTTCAAAGTTTTGATATCCTTTCTCACTATAATAAGAAAAACGGATTTTTTCTTGTTTTAAAAAAGTTTCTATCGGCAACGGATCTTTTTGGCTTCCCGATCTGCTTTCCTGAAAATCTATGGTAATCCATGCTGCTCCATGAATATGAAAAACGGATTTATGACAAAAAGAGAAACAATGTTTCTGCAGATTTTCCTTTTTCTGATCAAATACAAAAAAGCCACCGGGAAAAGGGGTTTCTTCTGTCTTTTCATATAACAAAGAAATCTTATCCTCTGTGGGAACGCTTAAATAAATATCTCGAAGAGAAGAAGGAGTTACATAGACATCTTCTATGGTTTCAAATGTAGTATTTTCTCCATTCTCTGCTTCTCCTATCAGCCGTGTTTTCGTTGGCACTTCACAACCCTTTACTTCCTGATTGATGAGCTGAAATGTGATATATCCCTCTGCCGGTACAGAAGATTTTAGCCTTGTTCCGATTTTCTTAAAAAATTCCATACAATTTTTCTTTTCAATCTGATTAAAATGCTGAATCGTATCTGCCATCATATCTGCATAAATCAACGCAAGGGAAGCTCCGACATCTGGCAGTTCTTCATTAAAACGCCATTCTGGTGTATAAGCTGCTGCTTTTCTCTTTATCTCTTCTACCAATTCTTCTTTGGTTCGACTGTCAAATTCCGAAACCCGCTTCACATAAATCCCTCCGTTTCTTTTTTCTCTTCTTGTTTTTCAAAAATTTTTTAACCTTCTCTAAAACCTTCGTTCATATAATAGGGATAGACCAGATTATAGGGATTATTGGTAGCACGTACCATATAGCTGATAAAAATATTCAGCCTTCCCTCCGCTTGTGCATCTGCTTCCACTTGTACCTCTATCTCCGTAATTCTAGGTTCCCATATCACTAATGCATTTTGTATTTCCATCTGCATCTGCAATAAAATAGATGGTTCTATAGTTTCAAATGTATATTCTTGTATTCCACAGCCAAATTCTGGGCGCATCATTCGCTCTCCTTTTCTTGTCATCAAAATAATGCGGACTGCTTCTTTGATATCTTCTTCATAAGAGGACGTTTTCACATATCCTGTCGCTTCATCAATCTGTACTGGAAATTTCCAGCCCACACCCAGAAAATCTTTTACCAGCTTTTCGTCCATCTTTCTTTCCTCCCTATTTTTAGTTAATTAGGCAATTGCAAAACTCCAAATACCGTAGAAATACTGATTTTTATGAATATCTA
>CAJUHN010000117.1 GCA_910585935.1 uncultured Lachnospiraceae bacterium
TATAGGAAACAGGATATGAGAAAGATTTAAAAAGATATAATAGTTTCAAAAGAAAAGGGGGTAGAAGAAAGAGTTATGAAAAGAAAAGTATCTAAAATTAAAATAGGTGTAATAGTAATAACCTGTTTATTAGTACTATATCCCATAAGCAAAATAAAGAAGACAAAGCCAAAACTAGAAGGAGGAAGGATTGTCACAGAGAATATATGGGAGGAAGAAGAAAGAAAGGAACTGTGGAAAGAAAGCATTTGGAAAAAAATAAGTGGAAATTATGTAATGACGGATTTTTGGAGAACCGCCTATTGGTTTAGAAATGTAGAACATAATCTGATACATAAAAGCGAAATAGATTTATTAAAAGGAAAACCCGTAATTATAGAAGAAAATTACATCATGGTTTATCGAACATCATATCAAATAACCGGATACTATGGAGCAGCTCCACAAATAGAAGAAAGAATAGTAACCGATTTTAGTTATGAAGTGAGAAATATTCCATATGAAGAATTAATGTTTGAAAGTATGCATTTAGATTCTAGTAGGCTTCTTATGGAAGTTATTATAGGGAAAAAGGATAGATATATTAAGATAGTGATAACCGATCCAAATGCAAAACATGAGTTTGATACGGTAGATTTTTGGATAGTAGATGAAAATAAATTATACATAAGTTATGGAGATGCAGGATTTATTTTAGAAAGAACAGAGGATAAGGTGGGGGATATAAATGATGATGGAACGAAGAAATAAAATGTTAAAATATGGGTTGTTTTTTGTAATCAGCATCTTTTTGGTCCTGTGGATGGTTTGGATTTTGAGGGAAAATTCGTTGGAAGCGGATATTCCATATTCTTTCCTAAAAAAGATAGAAAAGGAAGCAGAAAAAGGGAATCTATTTTCTTATCTAAAAAGCTTGCAGACAGGAGAGAAGTTATCTAAAGAAGAGCTTTACGGTTATGAGGAAGAGGAAACCTTAAAAGAGCTTTTTCAATTAGAAGAAAAGAAAAGAAAGGAATATAGCACGGAATATTGGAAATTAGATTTAGAACAAGACGGAATAGAGGATTTGGTACAGATTCAAAAAGGAAGTTGGTGGGTAGAAAGTGTTTGCTTTTATGATGGACAAAAGGAAGGAGGGTTTGTAAGAAGTTATGTAGAGAATCGAAGAGATGATGATATACAAGAAGTTATGTTTTTGTCTTATAAAGGAAAAATATATTACGCACTGTTAAGACCCGCAGAGGAAAGAAGAAATAGTGGGATGGATATCGTAGAAGTCTATCCGATAGAACAAGGGAAATTAAAGAAAGGGATAGGGATACAGACGAAATGGAAGGAATTAAAGGTAATTGAAGAAGAATATGAGGAAGAAAGCTATCAGGAATTGATAGAACGATTAAAAGAGAAAGAAACGGAATATATCGCGTATATGAATGGGGATAAAAATGTGATAGTAGGAGAGGGAGAAGAGGAGATAGGATTACCAGAAGGGATAGAAGAAAATAAGAAAAGTGAAGAATATAAAGGGTGGTATAGGAGTGATTTAAACAATGATGGTGATATGGAATATTATCAGAAAGAGAAAAAGGGATTTTCAAAAGAACAGATACAATATGAGAAGGAGTTAGAAGTGAACCTCTTTTCAGATGGAGAGGAGGAACAATTAGAAGAAGTTGTAGGATTAATATATAACGTGGAAAACATAAGAATGAAAACCTTTTGGGTGGAGAAGGTGAAAGGAAAGAATATTGTATGTATTTTAAAGAGAGAGGAAAAAGGAAAAGGAAAAGGGATAAAAATAGATTGTTATGTTATAGAAGGAGGAATCGTCGCAGAGCGAGTAGCACGAATAAGATATGAAGGTATCCCATCAGGCGTATGTAAATGGGAAGAGAAAGAGGGAGAGAAAAAAGGATATTATATCTGGGAAGAGCCAGAGAGAAATGCGACAGGAGAGAAAATAAAAATCATACAGATAGGAGGATTAGAGGAAAAAGAGAAAGAGGAAAGAATCAATGAAGTTATTTATGAGAGTATCATGGGTTTAGAGAGAGAGGGATATGAGGCAAACTTTAAAGGAAGAGTTGGGATATTATATCGAACAGATCGATACTTATGTCTGAAAGTAGAGGGAGAAGAGATCGTAGAATATCCAAGGAAGCTAGATACTTCGGCATGGAGTGGATGGAAAGAAGAAAGGAATACACAAAAGATGTATTTGCTTATAGATATAAAAGAAGGGAAGAGATTGAGATTAGAAGAAGTGGTCAAGATGGAAGAGTTTGCAGAAGGATTAGAGAAGGAAGAAATCCCTATCATAGAAACCAAGGTGGATACTTTTCGGTTAGAACTAATGCTAGAAGAATGGACGGAAGAAGAAATGAGAGAAGAATTAAGAGAATGTAGTATCGGAGAGAAAGAGTATTTAGAAGAGAAAGGGGAAAAGAAATATACGATGAAGAATCAATTTTTTATTAGAGAAGGAAGATTTTATTTATTATTTGAAGCATATGAAGAAACAGCAGTGGTATTTCGATGGGAAGATATAGAAGAGTATTTAAAGATTGAGTTAGAAGAGAAGTAAAAGAGAAGAAAGAAAAGCTGCTGAAACTATAGGAAACAGGATATGAGAAAGATTTAAAAAGATATAATAGTTTCAAAAGAAAGATAAGATTTATCATATAAAAGAAAAAAGGGAGGAGGTAAAGAGATATGGTTAGTTTTTGGAATATAAAATGAGTGTTATTGATATCTAAATAAAAAAGAACAAATAGAGATAGGAGGAGTTAATGTGTCAAAAGAAGAAATGATAGAAATAGGACAAGTACAGATGGAATTTGCCCTTCCCTGTTTGAGCGTGAAAGATATTCAAATACAAGAAGAAAAAAATGCTCATGCGAAATTGCAGATAAGATTTTTGGCGGCGAAGGAAGGGAAAGAAGAAGATTTACTGCGTTTAGAAGATGCACCTGTTTTACTAAAAACCAGAGAAGGAGAAATCATATTTGGAGGAATCTGCACCAATATCTCTCTTCAAAAAGAAACAGATTATAGTGAGTTTTATTTAGAAGCAAGTTCTTTTTCTTGTTTAACAGATAGAATTCCTAAAACACAGACATATCAAAGTGAAAGTAAAACCTTACAAAGCATTATAGATAGTGGTTTAGGAGCAGAAGGGGCTTTAGCATCGGTAGATTCGGATATCATAGTAAAAGAAATGTTATCCCAAGAACAAGAAACAAGCTGGAGTTTCAGCAAACGAATTGCGAATCAATATGGAAAAGTGCTTTATGTAAATACAAAGACAAGAGGAAATCAAATACATATCGGAAATCGGGCATTTGGACATAAGGAAATAGGAACAATCGTAAAAGATGGGCTGCAAAAGGATATTGAAAAAGCAAGAAAAGTACAGGGAAATGGGAATGGAACAGTAGCAGCTTTTGAATTAGATGAAAGAAAGATAACCATTTATGATACCAGCATAGGAGCAGGATATGAAGTAGCTTATGAAGGAAGAAACTGGATGGTAGTCAAGAGCCAAATCAAGGCAAGACAAGGAATATTATATAATGAAATAAGTTTTACAAGCCAAGAAGGAGCGATACCAAGTGTAGAGCAGAGTAAAACAAAAGTAAAAAAGACAAGTATCTTAACAGGAACAGTAGAGGCAGTAGAAGGAACAAATGTAAAAGTGAGATTTACTGGAAGTGGAGATAGTCCTAGATGGATACCTTATGCAAATGCGGTGAGCAATTATTTCTATACGATGCCAGACGAGGGAGATACGGTATATGTATATTATGAAAGTGATGACAGTGATAAAATTGTATGTTTAGGGAGTAAACATGTCAATCCGAGTCCGGATTTTGATGAGCCAAAAAATAAGATGCTGACGGCAAATAACAGAATGATAAAGTTTGCTGAAAAAGAGCTGGATATCATAGGAAACCGAAAGGAATATGATGGAGAAGGTGGAGAACAGGCGAAAATTATCTTTAACGAAGAAGAAGGAATAGAAATTGAGAGCAGTCAGGAAATTATATTAAAAGCAAAAGAAGGAATCACCTTACAATCAGCAAAAGCATTTTCTGGAATGAAAGAAGTCGAGAGCAAATTTGAACAGATGCAGCAGGAAGGGCATAATAAATTTGAAGAAGATGGAGGAAATACAGCGTATGATCCTATGGCGCTAATCGCAGGAGATTTTGTAGATAGTGTAAAACAGAATATAGAGGATAATTTAAATGCCCCTTTTAATATTGTAAATACCTTCCAAGAGCTAGGAGGAATGTTTCAAGGATCAGGCGGGGAAGAGGGAGAAGAAGCGATAGAAGAAACTCCACCTTTTGAAGATGGAGTGATACAGATATTTGGATTAGACAAGCTAATATTAAATGTAGGGACAAGCTATGTAATTTTTGACAAAGAAACTTTACGAATCAAAGCAGCGACATTTTTACAACTGGGAACAGATCGGAGTATAGAATTTGAGCATTTAGAAGATGCGAACTATACATGGCGAGATATGTTATTAGATGGGGTACAGTGCGCTTTAGATATTGTAGGGTGTCTGCCCATACCGGGAGTGTCCACAGTAGCGAATCTGGCAAATGCAGGAATATCATTAGCCAGAGGGGATTACATAGGAGCAGCGATGTCAGCCGCTTCCACTTTAGCATCTTTTATTCCGGGAGGAGCGACCGCATTAATACCAGCGAAAGCGGTAAAAGCAGCAGATAAAGCAAAAACAGCAATAGAAACGATAGGGAAATTTGTTGAAATAGCACAAACTCTGATTTCATTAGTCGGAGAAATTGATGAAGCAATAAATTTTGGAATGAGTGCCTATCGAATCGTGGATAGTATAGCGAAAGGAGAGTTTGACTTAAACGATCCACAATGTCGTCAAGATTTAATGGGAATGTTTCAGTTTGCAGGCTCAAAAACACAGGGGCATTTAGAAAAAAAATATAAAAAACAAAAAAACCAAATGGTGAAGGAAAGAAAGGAAAGACAAGCGAAAAGAAGAGAAGAAAGACAAGCGAAAAGAGATGAAAAATCTTATAACCGCTGTAAAGGCGGAGAGCCAGTAGATTTAATCAGCGGAAGCTTTTTAATTGAACAGTGCGATCTGATTATACAAGATATTTTGGGAGATTATGCAATAGAGCGCACATATGAATCTCTGTTTGCAAAAAATACTTCAGCCATCGGCAAAGGATGGAGCTTGAACTTTTTTAGTAAATTAGAAGAGGAAGAAGATACAATAGAAATAAGGCTTCCCGATCAGCATACAGAAACATTTTTAAGAACGAGTGATGGTTGGAAGAACCGAAGAAATGGTGATGGATCTTATGCGTTGTATGAAGAAGAAGAGGGATATGAACTAAAGGAAATCTCTACAAAAAAGAAAATGAAGTATGATAGAGAAGGAAAGCTGAAAGCGATTATTGATAGAAGTGGAAATGAAACGATTTATGAATATAAAAAAGAGCAATTATCACGAGTTTGTTTCGCAAGCGGACAACAAATCAGTTTTTCTTATGAGGGAGAAAAAATCCGGAGTATCATGGATATTTTAGGAAGAAATATTCGTTATAAATATGAAGGAGAATTTCTGGTTGAAGTAGTACAGGCAAATGGAGGAATTGAACAATATCAATATAACAGCGATGGCTATGTGATGGAAATTACAGATGCAAATGGAGTGACATATGTTCATAATGAATATGATAGAAAAGGACGTGTGACAAGACAACAATTATCGACAGGACAAGAATATATTTTTTTATATGATGAAGCCAATCGAATCAATACCTATCTTGTGCCAAAAAGTGGAAAAGAGATTAAATATAAATATAATCAGAATAATTTATTAATAAAGACGATTTATCAAGATGGAACAACAGAGGAATATATCTATGATGAATGGGAAAATCGTATTTGGCAAAAAGACAGAAGAGGAGCTATTTTAGAGAGAAAATATGATGAGAGATGTTTATTATTAGCAGAAAAATTTGCAAATGGATTAGAACGAAAATATCACTATGATGAAGAAGGAAATTGTATTCAAATAGAGGATAATTCTGGAAGAGAGATAAACTATATTTATGATAGTCTTGGAAGAGTAGAAAAAGAAAGAATCCGCATAGATGAGAAGAGAAACATGGAAGTGAAATATGGCTATGACAGAAAAGGACGAATGGTATATTTCATAGATGCAAATGGAAGAGAAACTCACTATGAATATGATACCAATTTTTCTAAGCCAAGCCGAATCATCAACGCAGAAGGGGAAGTTTATGAAGCATTTTATGACAGAGCAGGAAGAAGAATAGAGAGTAGAACAGAATTAGGAAGCACGAAGTATGGTTATAATCATCTGGATTTTGTATGTTTAGTGACAGATGCTTTGGGAAATACCAAGAAATATTTATATAATAAAGTTTATGATTTAGAAAAGGTAGTATATCCGAATCAATACCGACAAGGAGGAGGAAAAGAGTTAGCAGAACGCTATGAATATGATGCATTTCATAATCAGATATATCGGATTGACGAATTAGAAACAGTATATGCTACTCCTAGAGATTTAGAAGGAAATATTCAAAAAATGATTCATCCCAACAGTTATGATAAAAAAACAAAAGATGGAGAAGGAATTATTTATGATTATGATGCAGATGACAGAAAAATCCGGATTCATTATCCAAATGGAGGAGTGGAAAGAAATTTTTATGATGCGAATGGAAACCTGATAAAAAAAATACTGCCAATGCAATATGAGGAAAAAGAGGATAATGGAGAAGGATTTAGCTATATCTATGATATGGAAAATCGGTTAATAGAGATAAGAAATGCAGAAGGAATCGTTCAGAAAAGATATGTATATGATTTACAGGGAAATATCATAAAAAGTATTGATGCCATCGGATATGAAAGTGGAAAAGAAGAGGAAAGTATTGGAACGAAGTATGAATATAATGTACTTGGTTGGCTGTTAGAAAAACGAGAGCCAATGAGAAAAAATAAGGAAGAAGAAGTGGAGTATCGGCTGATACGCTATGTATATGACAATGTAGGAAATTGTATCGAAGAAAGAAGGTACTTAGAATATCAGAGCGAAACGAGCGCAAGAGGAAAGGTTCATCGGATTTTTTATGAATATGATAAAGAAGATCGATTAATAAAAGTAAAAGATAGTTTAGGGGCAGAGATTGAATATCGGTATAATTGTCATGACCAGAGAATTTACGAAAAAAGAAAGATAGGAAAAGGAATTTATCAGATAAGTGAGTATGAGTATGATGGCGTAGGAAATTTAAGAAAAGCATCATATAGTACAGATAAAATAGGAACAGGAAAAAATTTTGCAACTATTCAGTATCAGTATGATAAAAATGGAAATATTACGAAAATCAAGTTACCCTATGGAGCAGAAATCAGAAGAGAATATGACGCGATAGACAGAATTATTGCAGAAGAACATCGAGAAAAGGAAAGTGGAATAGAAAATAGAAGAGAGTTTTTCTATGATAAGATAGGGAATTTAGTAAAAGTAAAAGAAGAAAGAGGAAGAGAAACAAAATTTATCTATAACCTGCTTAATCAAGAAACGCATAAAATAGAAGCGGATGGAAGTGTTGAGAGAAGACGATATAATAAAAATGGGTTATTAGAGCAAGTAATACGTCCGAGAGAATATGAAGAAAAAGGAGAATACGGAGTAGGAACAAAGTATTATTATGATAAGGGAAATCGTCTGATCGAAGTAAGAGGAGCAGACGGAAAGAAAAAAGAAGCAAAAGGTTATGATAAAGCAGGAAGATTGGTATGGGAAGAAGATGGAGCAGGAAGTGGAATACGATATCGCTATGATTTAGCAAGCCGAAGAATAGAAGCAGAAACGAAAGGAAACAGAAAACAAGAGTATGCTTATGATGCATCAGGAAATATTATTGGAGTTGTGGACGGAAATGGAAATCAGACAAGATATGAAGTAGATGCATGGGGAAAAGTAACTAAGATAGAAAAAGCAGATGGAAGCTGTGAGAGATATGGATATGATGAAGCAGGAAATATTCTTTATACCATAGATGGAGAAGGACATGAAAACTGGTATGAATATAATGAAGCGAATCAGTTAGTAAAGTGGATAGATGCAGAAGGAAAGATGGAAGAATATCAGTATGATATCGGAAATCGGCTGAATTATAAAAAAGATAGAAATGGAATAATCATCCACTATGGATATACGATGTATGGAGATTTATTATACCGAAAAGAAGATAAAGGAGAAGAAGGAGAAACATATCTTTATACCAAAGAAGGACTGCTGCAGACAGCAATTGTAAAAGGGATGCGCTATGAGTATGAATATGATGAAAGAAATCGGTTAAAAGAGAAAAAAGCGAGTGGAAGAAGTTTGTTACAGTTCCAATATGATAGAAATGGGAATCTTGTGGAACAAAGAGATATTACAGGAAAACAGACGGAGTATCACTATAATGAACTTGACTTTTTGACAGAAGTATATGATAATGGAAAAAAATTAGGAAGTTATAGCTATGATGAAAGTGGAAATAGAATAAGCTTCCAAAATGGAGAACTGTTACGAACAACTTATGAGTATGATATTGACAAAAATCTAATAGGATTGGAAACAAAGTTAGGAGAAAGTTATCTTCTAAAGAATAAATATTCTTATGATGGAAATGGAAATATCATAGAAAAAGAAGAAAAAGAGGGAATAACAAGATATACTTATGATAAGAGAAATCAAGTAATTAAAGTAGAATATCCTACTTATGAAGAAAAGCTGAGCTATGATTATGCAGGAAATCGAAGGAAAAGAGAAATAAAAGGAAAAGAGGAAAGGTATTTTTATGACGCGAGAAATAGGTTAGTGTCTATAGAAAAAGGGGGAACAAGAAAAGAATACAAATATGACGAAGCAGGAAATTTAAAAAGAGATGAAAAAGGAAAGTATGAATATGATAGCTTTAACCGTTTGACAAAGGCAGAGTTATTTACAGGAGATATACAAGTAAATCGATATGATGCAGAAGGTTTAAGGTATGAAGTAGAAGAAAACGGAAGATTAGTAAAATATTTATACCGAGGAAAAGAAGTAGTAGTAGAAGAGAAAGAAAAAGAAGAGAAGAGATATATTCGTGGAATAGAACTATTAGCATCAGACGCAGAAAAGGCGAGAACTTATTATCATTATACAAGCGATGAACTGGGGAGTATTCGATATATCATTAAAGGAGAAGAAGTTCAAAATGTCTATCACTATGATGCGTGGGGAAATCTAGAAAAAGCAGAAGAAAAAATCGAAAATCGGTTTTATTATGCAGGAGAACAAAGGGATAGTATTACAGAACAATACTATTTAAGAGCGAGATATTATAATCCAGTAATCGGAAGATTTACTCAGGAAGACAGTTATCACGGAGATGGATTAAACCTATACAGTTATTGTCAAAATAATCCCATAAACTATATCGATCCTAGTGGGAATATTTGTGAAGCAGCAGCGGAAAGAATAAGAGCAAAAGTAGAAGCAGGAAAGGCAACAAGGAATGAACAGAAAAAGTTAGCTGCTTATGATAGACATAAAGAAAGATTAGAGAAAAATTCATTTATAGATAATGAAACAAGAAGTATTTCTGAAAAAGAACATATTGATATTATAAATTCTATAAAAGCAAGACGTATAATTAAATATAAAAAAATATCAGATTTTTTTGGACAAAAGCAAAAAATTAAAGGTGATAGATTAATGTATTCTATTACTAATAATGCAGGTGGTATCATTAGTGTTTCTACAAAACCTATTACAGGAAAATCTTTTACAAATACCATTAAATATTATACAGCTCAAGGTTATAATATAAATATTTTATCTGGAACACATGGGGATGCGGAGGGATATTCTGCTTTAGGATATAATATAACACATAATCCATTACAAAAAGATTTTTATGAAAAACGATTTTATAATGATGATGTAAGGGTTAATAAAAAAAGGGCTAATGTAAAGGTTTATGATATAAGTAATATGACAGAAAACGAATTTTCAAAAATTATAAATAGTAAAGATGTTACAATCTGTGCATGGTGCTTTAGTGAAAGATCAGAAGATTTATATAAACATCTTCAAAAATAAAGTTTATTGTTTATATAATGAGGCAAAAATTTTGTCGGTGTGAACTCAAAATAAATAGTATTATAAAAAATACAGAAAAATCAAACTTCCGTTAAAGTAAGAAAATACGCCAACAAGTTGCAACAACTTAAAAAAACTAATAAATATTAAATTTAAAAAAATTTTATGAAAAAATAGGTATTTTTAAGGGGATTTTTAGAATAATTTTTTACTTTAGCGGATTTGTTGTCTAATCTAAGAAAAAAATACTTTTATATGATATCAAATATTATTTTATCTGAATAATAAAATATTTCAAGTTTATGATAAAAAGTTATATATAAGTATAAGAAAACTTCTTGATGACTTTTTAGTGTAAAAAGATGAAATCTTAATAAGTTATATCATATAGATAATGGCTATATTTAATTATATATTTAAAAATATTTATATAAAATTATAGAAATGAAAAACAAAAAATTATTACGATATTTTACAAAAATAGGAAATTATATAACAGAAATAGGAGAAATTAGTATGAAAGAAAAAAAAAATTATTTATTAGAATCAAAAATGAGAATTTTATTAAAAAAAAGAGTAGGGTGGTTATCGAAATGGACAAACTATAAAAAAGGAAATATTTCACAAGAATTTTTAGATTGCTTATGGGAGTATATCTTGTTTCCTATGAATCAGAATCGATGTTTATTTAAGTGTCCATTATGTACTAATTTAAAGAAGAGTAAA
>CAJUHN010000118.1 GCA_910585935.1 uncultured Lachnospiraceae bacterium
AGAACCAAAAGGGGTGATAAAAGAAAGTGTTCGAGGTGTAGATCTATTTATTATGGTAGATATTACGAATTATAGTCTTACTTATTCTGTCTGCGGCTATGAAAATCATATGTCACCTGATAATCATTATCAGGATTTAAAGCGGATTATTGCAGCATCCGTAGCGGTAGCGCATCGTGTAACAGTCATTATGCCATTTTTATATGAAAGTAGACAACATAAACGAACACAAAGAGAATCATTAGATTGTGCTTTAGCATTACAAGAATTAATTGCTATGGGAGTTTCTAATATTATTACTTTCGATGCTCATGATCCAAGAGTAGCAAATGCTATTCCTCTATATGGTTTTGATAGTTTTAATCCTTCTTACCAATTCATAAAAACTATTTTAGAGACTGAGAAAGATTTAAAAATGGATAGTGATCATATGATGATTATAAGTCCAGATGAAGGGGCTATGAATAGAGCCGTCTATTTTGCTAATGTTATTGGTGTGGATATGGGTATGTTTTATAAAAGAAGGGATTATTCTGTGATCGTTGATGGAAAGAATCCGATTGTAGCTCATGAATTTTTAGGAAATGAAGTAGAAGGAAAAGATGTTATTATTATAGATGATATGATTGCTTCTGGGGATAGTATGATAGATACCGCAAAAGAGTTGAAAAAAAGAAAGGCAGGAAGAATTTTTATTTGTGCTACATTTGGACTATTTACAAAAGGATTAGAAAGAATGGATGCTTTTTATAAAGAAGGACTTTTTGATAAAATAGTGACAACCAATTTAATTTATCAATCGGAAGAATTGAAGAGAAAGCCGTATTACTTGTCGGCTGATATGAGCAGGTTTTTGGCGATGATTATTGATTCGTTGAATCATGATATTGGAATTGGAAGGGTTATGAGTCCAACAGAAAAAATACAAGTTTTGACAGGAGAATATAATCAGGGGAAAGAAGAATAGAAAATAATGCCGCATGAAACAAAAATATATGGTTCATGCGGCAGATTTATTTTATAAAGAGAGGTTTTTAGAAGGGGAGGTTAAATTCTGATTTCCGCTTAAGGTAAAGGATTTTCCAACGAAGCCGCGCTCTCGCTCCGTTCCAGACGTAATGGTACTAAATTCGCCGTTCCGCTTCTTGCGGAACTGCTTATTAAGTACCAACGTCTTCCAAGGGGCTTCTTTTGGAATAATCCTTTATCTTAAGCTACTTTATTGCAATTCAACTTACGAATCAAAATGGAATCTGGAATAAAAGATGACTTGTAAGCCGCGGCAGAGTTTGTTATAATAAGTCAAGTCATAAGATGTAATGACATTTATATTATTGAAATATTGGTAAGAATGGAAAAGGGTTTTTGATTTATAGAATAGCCAACAAAGCAGCTCTGGCAGGGAACTATTCCGAAAGAAGTCCCTTGGAAGACGTTGGCACTTAATGAGCAGTTTCCGTTAGGGAGCTGCGAATTTAGTACCATTACGTCTGGAACGGAGCGAGAGCGCGACTTCGTTGGAATAGTTCCCTGCCAGAGCGGAAAATTTAATTAAAATGTGAATAGTAATATATTTTTTATGAAATTTGGAAAGATACGATTTACAAAGGGAAAGAATATTGCTATGATAATTAAAAAAATAAAGGAATAGAAAAATGGAAAAACAAAAGGGTCATATGATAAAACAAGTTTTAGATGGATCGATTGCAGAGGAATTGGAATTAGAAGCAGGGGATGCCCTGCTTTCTGTGAGTGGAGTGGAAATAGAAGATGTATTTGATTATCAATTTTTGATTCAGGATACCTATATTGAAGTGCTGGTGAAAAAGGTAAATGGGGAGGAATGGCTTTTAGAAATTGATAAGGATTATGAAGAAGATCTGGGAATTATATTTGAGAATGATTTAATGGATGATTATCGATCTTGTAGAAATCATTGTATGTTTTGTTTTATTGATCAGATGCCAAAAGGGATGAGAGAAACACTTTATTTTAAGGATGATGATTCTAGACTCTCTTTTTTGCAAGGGAATTATATTACGTTGACGAATATGAAGGATAAGGATATTGAGAGAATTATTCGCTATCATCTCGCTCCTATTAATATTTCTGTGCATACTACAAATCCAGAATTGCGCTGTAAGATGCTTCATAATCGTTTTGCAGGAGAAGCATTAAAACAAATTGATAGATTATTTGAGCATGAAATTTTGATGAATGGGCAAATTGTATTATGTAAGGGAATAAATGATGGAGAGGAATTAGAGAGAACGATTTCAGATTTGTCAAAATATTTGCCTCATATGCAAAGTCTTTCTATTGTGCCAGTGGGCTTGACAAAATATAGAGAGGGTTTGTATCCATTAGAGCCATTTGGAAAAGAAGATGCGAAAAAGGTTTTAGAAACTATTCATAGATGGCAGAAAAAGTTATATGAATGTTATAAAAATCATTTTGTACATGCGAGTGATGAATGGTATATTTTAGCGGAGGAAGAAATACCTTCCGCGAAGAATTATGATGGGTATGTGCAGTTGGAAAATGGGGTTGGAATGATACGTTTGTTTCAAGATGAATTGGAAGAAGCGCTTAGAAAAGAACAGGGGGATGAAAGAGAGAGAAGAGTATCTATGGCTACTGGAGTGTTGGCATATCCTTATATAAAGAAAGGGATAGAGAAAATACAAAAAAAATTTCCTCATGTGGAAGTAAAGTTATATCAAATCGTCAATGAATTTTTTGGTGAGAGAATTACAGTAGCAGGTTTGATTACAGGGCAGGATTTGTTAAAACAATTAAATGGGAAGGAACTGGAAAGTGTTTTGATTTTACCTAGTGTTATGTTAAGGAGTGGAGAAGATATTTTTTTAGATGATATTACAGTACATGATATAGAAAAGACTTTACAAGTTCCCGTAAATATTATAAAATCAAGCGGACAGGATTTTCTGGATGGAATTTTGCAAAGAAAAACAGAAAATAAAAAGGGAAGAAAAGGAGGGACATATGAATTATGAGTAAACCGATTGTAGCGATAGTAGGAAGACCTAATGTGGGGAAATCGACTCTGTTTAATGCGTTAGCAGGAGAGATGATTTCGATAGTAAAAGATACACCGGGGGTTACAAGAGATCGTATTTATGCAGATGTCACATGGTTGAATTATTCGTTTACTATGATTGATACTGGAGGAATAGAGCCAGATACAAAAGATATTATTTTAGCCCAGATGAGGGAGCAGGCGGAGATTGCGATTGCTACTGCAGATGTGATTATTTTTTTAGTGGATGTAAAACAGGGATTGATTGATGCGGATGCAAAAGTGGCGGATATGTTACGGCGTTCTAAAAAGCCTATTATATTAGCAGTAAATAAAGTGGATAGTTTCAAAAAATATGAGGCAGATGTCTATGAGTTTTATAATCTAGGGATTGGAGAACCATTTCCGATTTCTTCCGCTGGGAAATTAGGATTTGGGGAATTATTAGATGAAGTTGTGAGTCACTTTTCTGAAGAGGAAGAGGAAGAAGAAAAAGAGGAAAAACCGAAAGTAGCCATTATTGGAAAACCAAATGTAGGTAAATCTTCTATTATTAATAAAATTTTAGGTGAAAATCGTGTAATTGTGTCTGATGTAGCAGGGACAACAAGAGATGCAATAGATACTCCTGTGATAAAAGATGGGAAAGAATATATTTTTATTGATACAGCAGGACTCAGAAGAAAGAGCAAAATAAAAGAAGAATTAGAACGCTATAGTGTGATCCGGGCTGTTTCTGCTGTGGAGAGGGCAGATATAGTAGTTTTGGTTATCGATGCGACAGAAGGGGTAACAGAACAGGATGCAAAAATAGCTGGGATCGCACATGAAAGAGGAAAAGGTGTGATTGTGGCTGTCAATAAGTGGGATGCGATTGAAAAAGATGATAAGACTATTTATGAACATACCAAGAAGTTAAAAGAAACTCTTTCTTATATGCAATATACAGAGTATTTATTTATTTCTGCACAGACAGGACAGAGAATTTCTAAATTGTTTGATTTGATAGATGCTGTGGTTCAGAATCATTCTATGAGAATTGCAACAGGAGTATTAAATGAAATTTTAATGGAAGCAGTAGCTTTGCAGCAGCCACCTTCTGACAAGGGAAAACGGCTGAAAATTTATTATATGACACAAGTTTCTGTAAAACCTCCCACATTTGTGGTTTTCGTAAATAATAAGGAATTAATGCATTTTTCTTATACAAGATATTTAGAAAATAAAATTCGAGAGGCATTTGGATTCCGTGGAACACCGCTTAGGTTTATTATACGGGAGAGAAAGGAAAGCGAGTAAAATGGAACGAGTGATTTGTATCTTAATAGGATATATCTGTGGTTTGTTTCAAACAAGTTATTTATATGGAAAACTTCATCATATTGACATTCGAGAATATGGAAGTGGAAATGCTGGAACAACAAATGCTATGCGTATCTTAGGAAAAAAGGCGGGAATTATTACATTTTTAGGAGACTGTTTAAAGGCGGTTCTGGCAGGTTGGATTGTCAGACTTATATTTGGAAATAGTCATTCAGAAATGATAAAAATGTTAGTGATTTATAGTGGTTTAGGAGTGGTATTAGGACATAATTATCCTTTTTATCTGCATTTTAAGGGAGGAAAAGGAATCGCAGCAACTGCTGGTATGATATTAGCATTTGATTGGAGATTAGCGTTGTGTGCAGCGATTGTATTTTTTTCAATTACTATTATCACAAGATATGTTTCTTTAGCTTCTTTAATTATGATGGTAGTTTTCATAGTTACTTTGATCATTGGCGGGCAGACAGAGTTATTTGGACTTTCTGAAGAATATATGTTGGAGGTATACATATTGGGGGCTATACTGACAACATTAGCATTTTGGAAGCATAAGGCGAATATCGGAAGGTTGCTTCATGGAACAGAGAATAAGATAGGGGCATCTAAGAAAACATGATGGAATGAAATTTGAAAGAAAGTTGTAGAGAGTTTTTTAGATAGAGTGGAAAAAGAAATATGGCACGGTTTTTATAGTGGCAGGGAAAGATGTTATAGATTTGGTGAGGAAGGAGATTATTATGGCGAAAGTAGGAGTGATTGGAGCTGGAAGTTGGGGAACAGCGTTAACCGTTCTATTGGAAAATAATGGACATCAGATTACGAGTTGGTCAGCGGTAGAAAGTGAAGTAGTCATGTTAAAAGAAAACCGAGAGTTAAAGAATCTGCCGGGAGTGAAGATTTCAGAGAATACAAAGGTGACACAGGATTTAAAAGAAGCGGTAGAAGATAAAGATATTTTAGTTTTAGCAGTTGCTTCTTCTTATACAAGACAGATAGCACATAAGATGAAAGAATTTATAAAAGAAGGACAAGTAATTGTTAATGTTGCAAAGGGAATAGAAGATAAAACATTAAAGACATTGAGTGAAGTAATAGAAGAGGAATTGCCCAAGGCTAATGTTACAGTATTATCTGGACCTAGCCATGCAGAAGAAGTGGGAAAAGGACTTCCTACAACTTGTGTAGTGGGAGCGCATAAAAAAGAGATAGCAGAATATGTGCAAAATATTTTTATGAGACCAGTGTTTCGGGTATATACTAGCCCAGATATGTTAGGAATTGAATTAGGGGCATCTTTAAAAAATGTGATCGCACTGGCAGCAGGAATTGCGGATGGTTTGGGTTATGGAGATAATACAAAGGCGGCGATTATCACAAGAGGAATCAAGGAAATCGCCAGACTCGGAATCAAGATGGGAGGGAAGTTGCAGACATTTTCTGGGTTATCTGGTATAGGAGATTTAATAGTGACTTGTGCTAGTATGCATAGTAGAAATAGAAAAGCAGGTATTTTGATAGGAAAAGGGTATTCTATGGAAGAAGCGATGAAAGAAGTAAATATGGTTGTAGAAGGAGTTTATTCTGCAAGGGCTGCTCTTTCCTTAGCAAAAAAATATCAGGTGGAAATGCCTATTATTGAACAAGTGAATCAAGTTTTATTTGAAGGAAAGACGGCAGCAGAAGCAGTAAAAGAATTGATGTTGAGGGATAAAACGATCGAACATTCTGATATTCCATGGGATGAAGAGGAATAGTTATTTTATGTTTGCTGTAGGAAATTAATTTAATTGTGGTGAAAGGGTAGCTTTCTGAATGAGAAATCCCTAGTCAGACACGCTTTCGCTCCGTTCCAGACGTAATGGTACTAAATTCGCGAACCCTAACGGGTTTGCTTATTAAGTACCAACGTCTTCCAAGGGGCTGTCTAGGGATATTCTCATCCAAAAAGCGTTACTTTATTGTTGAGGTGTAGGTACGTTTTTTCTTCCTTTTAGCTTTTGGGGGAAAGGGAGATAAATTCGAATTTGGTTGATATTGTTGCAAGTAGGTGATTGAAAGTTAGAAGTGATTTGATAGTATTAGTTATTAGAATAGGGAAGGAAAGAAAAATGTCCACTGTAAATATGAAAGAAATTCAAACAGAGCAGGAATTAAAGGAAGTTTTAGAATTTTGCTATAATATTTTGGGTACAAACAATATGGAGTTATATGGCTATGATGCATGGCATAAAAGATTCGAAGAAGGATTACAGCCTTTAGTATATGCAATGAAAGATGAAAAAATAGTTTCAGCGATTTTGGGACGGGCAGAGAATCAGGATAGTCTTGTCATTGGTTTTGTAGCCTGTCATGAAAACTATAGGAAACAAGGAATAACAAAAACACTTTTGAGTTATTTTGAAGATTTAGCAAGAAAAAAAGGATTTAAATATATCACATTAGGTTCTGAAGAAGATGCATTTTATGAGAAATGTGGTTATCAAGTAATCTTTCAAATCCATGACCAAAATATTTTTCAAAAGATATTGTAAGGTTCATTGTTAAAAATTCCTTTTTGTCTTTTTGATTTTATCATGAAAAAAGTTGATTTCTTTATCAGCGATATAATAAATATGTAGCAATATTTTGGAAACAGAAAATCAGTAAAATTTCGGCGAAGCCGCGCTTTCGCTCCGTGTAAAACTACGCGGTACTAAGCGCACAGCCTGTAAGGCTGTTTGCTAAGTGCCGACGTCTTCTAAGGGGCTTCTTTTGGAATACTTTCTTTTCTTCGCTAGACTGTTGACTGTTTTAATTTGTGAAAAACGAATTTCACAATAATAAATAAAAGGTCTGAACTGTGACTATTTTATTATTAAAATAGTAGCAAACTCTTGAAAATATTAAATTTAGTACTCTTTTCATAAGGTGTTATGAACCCTGATAAACGAAATATTGAACCACTACCAGCTAAAACTGATAGGTTGTATGCTACTAAAGCAGCCTAAAGGTTATTTTTTCTCGGCCTTTTATTTAATCTCAAAGTTATCAAAATGATATATTCTATATGCAATGGGATAACTTTCTGTAATTTTCCATTCGATTCAGCTTAAATTCTCGTATCTCTATTTTTCTTTATTTTAAACTTGAAGTTATAGGCATTAACTGAAAAAATCAACTTTTTCGATACCTTCACCACAATCACAAAGTTTGTACAATAGGAATATTCTGCTTTATAAGTTTATTCTGCGTAAACAGTTATTTGATATTTACTTTTTAATATCTGAATTTTCTATTTTATTTCTATGATTTCTTTCATTTATTTTTAGAAGAACATATTGGAGATAAACTTTTGCTTTTTTGTAAAGTAATAAGTAAAGAATAAATACAAAGTTCTTTCATTTAAACTAGAGAAGTAGTTTCAAAAAAAGTAAACGGAAATATACAAAAAATCGAAAGTATGATATTTTTATTATAGAGAGAAAATATATGCTTTTGATATAAAAAATAGATGTTATAAACGGATTTTTAAATAGAATAATGTTTTAGAAAGGGGTGTGATTTATTTCTGAATAGAAGATGCAAAAATAGAAAGTTAATAGGGAAAAGTTCCATATATTTTAACATAAAAGAGTATTTATGAAATAAAAAAACATTTGTGGTTTTAGTCATGAAGGGATTTGAAAGTTGCAAAAACAGAAATGGAGGAAGGTTTATGAAAAAAGGCAGAAAATTTAAAAATAAATGGGCATTATGGATTGGATATTTTAGTTTATTTATATTTGGTATAGGAATTTTTGGTGTATCGATTTTAAAAATAGATTCTTTAAAGGAAACAAAAGATTATGAGTTCCAGCAAGCACAGGAAATTTTAAAAACAGAGGAAGAAACAACTTTATATGTACCTGATATAAAAGAAAAAATATTAGAATATCAAAAGACGGAAAGCCAGAAAAAGCAAATACAAGACAAAAAAGAAGAAAATGGGATAAAAGATTTTAGTTTATTAGAAGAGAAAGAAAGTTCTTTAGAAGAAATGAGTACTACTCCACTCATTATTCCAGAAGAAAAACCAACAATCATAACAAATGGAGAGGAAAATTCCTTTATTTCAAATGGAAGAATAGATGAGAATGGAAATGTTATTTCTACTTTACAGAGCGAAAAAAATCAGGAAGTTAATAAGAAAGAAACATATTCATCACAGGATAAAATAGAAGAATCTATCGATTCGTCTGAGATTCTAGAACCAGATAGTAAAGAATTTGATGTAGAGAGTTTTTGGAAAAATAGCGGAAACAAAGTAGTGAGTGAAACGGCAGATTTTGAATTAACGGGAAAGCATACAGGTTATTAAGAATATTTTTGCATCTAGAAATAGATCTAAAATGTAAAGTATAGTAACATCAATACAAAAAGGAGAAAATGGAATAAATGAAATATCCCAAATTTGTAAAAAAGATTTTTATATTTATCATGACAATGATTTTTATAAATTTTGTGAGATATCATCTCTATGCTGCTGGTGAGGGAAATGTAGACGGCGGTGGTTCTGGAAATATGGGACAGGGGACACATGAGAATCAATGGATACCGGGAGATGAAGGAGTGAGAGTTACAGTAGTAAATGCGGAAACGGGAAGTACAGAATTTGACCCCATTGATTTATCCAGAAAATCACATATAGGGAAAAGTATTCATCATTTTAAAAAGGAATGTAAACTCACTTATTTATGTGGAAAGAAATTATCAGCAGCTAATTCTAACAGTAGTTATTTAGAATTGATACCAAATGTTCCTCTTCCTGTTATTATTTCAAGTAATACATATGGAAAAAGCGATCCAAAAGCAATTAAATCATATTTCACAGATAATGGAACACTTTCTTACCTTGCGGAACATGTGGGCATAACATTTGACGAATTGGTAAGCGGACAATACAAGCTGGTATTAGAGCCAATTATTTATTTCACTTATGATGGACGATATTATGCGATGACAGCACATGAATTCGCTCTCTATGATACGTTGTTAAATGGAAAAATGCGTGAGAAATTTAAAACAACTGCTTATAAAAATCTCGCATATTCTATGTTTTTAGAATATCCAGAATTAGGTGTAGGAGCATGGACGAAAGGGATAGATAATATTGCTTCTATTTCTGATATGCTAAAATATCTGGGAATAGGAATCATTCATTTTAAACAAAATGGAATTATAGAGGAAATTCCAGACATTCCAGAACAAAATGATATAGAAGACAATGAAAATATAGATTTATCTAATAAAAATCGTCTGCAGATCAGTACAGACCCTTATACTTATCGAGTGGATACAGATGTGATTACAAGCATTGAATTATATTCGGATATTGATATCACACCTGCCAATCCGATTTCTGTCACATTTTATATTGACGGAAATTCTTATCAAATCAATGATGTTGTGATTCCCGCTAATGAAAGTCAATTAGTTTGGTGTAAATGGCATACACCAGATAAACCTAAAAGTATTACAGCATATGCGAAAGTGACTGGTGAAAAGACAGTTTCTATTCCTATTGTAATAGAGGAACTAAAAGAAAATGAGCCGCCTGACCCTAAAGCTACAGATGTACGTAGTAATTGGAAGGTGGTAAAAGATTCTGATTTACCAATAGAATATCGGGAAAATACCTTAAGTTGGACAAAATGGTATACCGTTGCCAGATTAGTGGAATATACAGTTACAAATACTTATACAGATGAGGAGGGAAAAGAGGTAATAGAAACAGAAACAAAGACAAGAATAGAATATGATTTTTATAAAAATTATTATACAGCTTCATTATCTGTAAATTTTGAACTCATAGCAGATACATACTGCCCTACGGCTTCAGAGAATAGAAAAAGAATGGGGTCTGGATATGGAACAAATGCTTTTGTAACATGCCATATAACCACTTCAGAAAGTTCTAATGCTGTAACAGGTGTTCAAAATGCGATTTTCTATTTTCCAGAGTTTACCTATGAAACATATTGGAGATTAGGAGAATTGACAGAAAGAGGATTAAATAGCATATTAGAGTTTAAGAATAATAAATATTCCCCTTTTTTTAGTAGAACACATTTTACTCCTATTTGGTATCCAGATGGAGAGAAAAATTATAAGGTATATGTTCAAGTAATTGATGCATGGACACCAGTAGGAATGCTACAGGTAAGTAAAACAGATGCGATTAGTATTTCAAAAACAGTATTAGACGATTGGCATATTGGAGAAATTTTAGAAAAATAAGGGATACTTATTTTTAAAGTTTTTGATAATATATTATAAATTGTTTTAAATAGGCATAAAATTAATATTTTATCTAGTATGGCATTAATATCATCTAGTAAAAAGCTAGATAGTATTTTTATACCCTAAATATGACGAAAAACTGTTTTTTGTGGAATTATATTTTGTCACTCTCGGAATATGGGGTAAAAATAATGTAGATGATTGCGAAAGTCAAAAATGGAACGCTACGGCAAGGAAGTATTCCAACGAAGCCGCGCTTTCGCTCCGTTCCAG
>CAJUHN010000119.1 GCA_910585935.1 uncultured Lachnospiraceae bacterium
CAGAGCCGATCTCAAGGTTATGGGAAAGCTGCCCTTTTAAGTTCATCACAAATTTGTAGTTGAACGAATCAAAGGACACCGCCATCTTAAACCCGGCATATTCCCCCACCGTTGCAGGCACATTGACGGTTTTCATCTCTTTGCACATTTCCACAAGGGCAGCTCCGGCTTCTTTTTTATCCATATAAGCCTTATCCCCGACTTTCATAAAAAACTGCTCTTTATCTGCAACGGACAATCCTGTCCGTGGAAAGTTTGCCTTTGCAGTCTGAATGTCCGTTGTCATGCCGCTGATTCTCTCTTTCAGAATGGCTATCTGCTGTAGGTAGTGCTTGGCGATATTGTCCTCAAGGCGGTATTTCTGGCTGGTATGGTTCGCTTTCATCAGCTTCAGTTTGGATACCTGAATGTCGAGATCCATCTTTTGTTTTATATACGGGTTTCCGGTAGCCAGTGCTTTCACCTCCGCATAAGTTAGTGCCGCCTCGTCCACGTCCTCACAGCTACGCACCGGGGATTTGCTCGTCATGATTTGGGAAATAAATTTCTGCTTGTTCTCAATCACCTGCCATGAATAGCTGTCGAATGTATTTTCCGTTACATACCGGAATATCTTAACTTTAGGATTTAGGTTGCCCTGCCTTAAAATGCGCCCCTCCTGCTGTTCAATGTCGTTTAGCTTCTACGATACATAGCCTTTAAAAAGCTATATAAATTCAGCATATTTTATGTTTCGTAAATGTTCTATCCCATAAAGACCTTTCAAATGATACATAAAAATTGCATACTATTTACCATCAATAATTTGAATTTACATCTAAAAATAGCACGATTTATGCATCCTATAAATAAATCGTGCTACTATCTGTTTTAATTCTTTCTTTGGTATTAGATATCATCCATTATGATACATTTTATTCTCTTAAATTATTTTAACTGCTTATTATTTGTTAAACACCACTTTACAGCTTTTCATGAATCTTATATGCTCAGAATTAAAATACTACAATCCTTGAAAATGTTGGATTTTCTGACATATAAGGTGCAAATTTTGCTATAGAATACAATGACAAGGAAAATAACTTAAATTTTAGAGCAACTTATCATTTGTTGCTTTCGTATTAACTCTCGAAACACCGAAAAATTATACGTCAAATTGGACACCTTTATTATAGAACACCTTGAGTGGGCAAAACATTAAAAAGTTGTAAACTGGTGTTTGTTAAAAATTAATCATATTTTTCTAAACATGCTACGCCTAATTATAAAGGAATCCAATACCTTTAAATCCTTTCTTTATACGCTGCACCATCATACTCATATATACCTTCATTTTCAATAACAACCCTGTTTCCTCTTACAAGTCAAAAATAATATCTGTCTTGAATAGCCGACGCACAAAATCTTTCTTTCCAAATTACATATATAAATCTCACATCTTCATGTCTGTGAAAAACTTCATGCTCTACTTTTCCTATTGCATGAACAGGGAATGAAGTTTTTGTATTTCTAATTTTAGAAAGATACTGCTGCACTTCAAAATCTATGCTTTTATTTATTTCTTCCAGTTCACAAGGGTCATCATAAGCAACGTCTATAATATCATCGTATTTATAAAAGATTCCTTCCAAATTAGTAAGAACACAAATATCTAATGGTACCCTGTCAACCATTTCCCCTAATTCCCCATTCTCAATGTTAAATATAGTTCCAATCACTGTATAATCACCATCTTGCTCTAAAACCATAATATAAAAATTAGAAGTTGTTTGTAATTCCTTTATGTATGTGGTTCCTAATGACTTAATGGTTTTAAATTCATAAACAAACTTTTCCACTACCAAACGTTCTTCTGTAATCATTAAATTTTCAAAATTTTTATTTGCATTTCGACTCCAGTTATACGAACCATTCAATACCTTTTTTTCATCTATAATACAAAACTTTTCATGCATATATTTCCTTAATGTGGGCATTTTTATTTTATCAATAAATGCCCCTCTCTGCCTTAAATCGTATATGCGACTATCATTTTTGGCATTTATCATATCATCATTAATAATGATTTCAAGATGTACCCCTCTATGTAACAGTGTTTCAAATATCCTTCCATACATATTGAAATTAAGCCATGCCACAGCTATTTTGACATCAACTTCAGCCGCTAAAAGCGTACTTGAAATATATTCAAAAAATCCATCAAATATAACATCTGTCATAAGCACCTCCTAAATATCTTTTTTAACAATAACAGTATATATCACATTATTTAACAAAATCGACAAAGCAAAACCCTATTGCAAAAAAGTTGTTTCCCTGCTATAAATTATGTATGCTATGACCGAAAAAATCTACCAATAGGAAATATGTCATAGCCCGCCTATCAAATCAGAAAAAGAAACGTTACATACAATGTAAACAAATCCTATCACGATAGCTACAGCTATATATTATAGCTAATTTATACCAGAGCATCTACAGCTGATTCATTTATCAGACTGCCGACTTGCAATTATTTTTCGTTTTTCTGCAAGCATAGGTGCAAGGCTGTCTAATATAATAACTCTAGCTTTTTCATTCTTTTCAATACGCTTCTTCTGATCTCTTCCCCATTCGACTGCTTCGTTATACAATTCAATTGACTCTCCTAAAACCGCATGACCATATTTCATAATCTGTACCTCCTATCTGTCTTCATAAACGATACCTGCCTTATGACAACTTTTTAGAAAGTATTCAGAAGCTTTTTGTAAAGCTTTTAACCCTCTAGCCTTATTGTTGACAGATACTGCCTCATTGAAAAGTTCTATCGCTTTTTGCCTATCAAATTTATTCGTTTTTACCAAATAGTATATATTGCCCATATTTGTAACAACTATTAACAATTTTATTGCCAAATGTTCAAGGAAGAACCGTACATCCACCAAAGATATTTTAGACAAAGACGGATGATTGTGCAATGAAATAACAACACATTCTTTACTTCCACATATCAAATGATAAGAATAGCTGTCTCTCATTGGGTCTGCAGAATGCTCATCTCCAAAATCTATTCCAAAGCAATACTCTGCATCTCTTTCATCTTCCAGATTGTCCATACTGTAAGTAATTGCAACTTCATTTGATTCGTTTTCATCCTTTGATAATTGCAGCACCTTTTTTGCAAGCATTTGAATAATTGGATATTCTTCTTCTGGTATCTCTTTATATCGTATATAAGGAACCTTTTCAATCGCTTCATCCGTAATCATAATTTTATGGTCACGTTTCTTTGCCATTTCTAAAGTTTCCAAATCCATCAAAGCCAATGCCATAATGTCCCTCCTATTATACTTCTTTAAATAACTATAACACAATTTTTCTTTATATTCTATACCGTTTTTGAACTTAATATTATTTAACTCCACAATAAATTCAGGTCACCTGTCATACAGAATATATCTATCATATTTTTACAACATTATTTTTGTTTTAATTACTGAACAGCGAAATGCCTCTGATTCTTTTAATTATAATGTATCGTCTAGCACGTTCCTCTTCGGACGGGCGCCACGGCACATCGAGATGATGTAAGGCAATCAGCCTGTCCTGCACGTTGGTTCCTGCGCCCATTTTCTGCGTGGAACCCAATAAAAAACGAACCTGCCCACTTCTTACCTTGCCAAACAGCTCCGCTTTCCTGATTTCTGTATTCGCTTCATGGATAAACGCTATTTCCTCCGGTGGCACTCCTTTCTCCACCAGTTTATTTTTTATATCCTCATAGACATTGAATGTGCCATCCCCTTTTGGTGTTGAGAGATCGCAAAAAATTATCTGTGCGGACTTCTTCTCCTTCGTCTGCTCCCATATCTCAAACGCCTTTCCCACACAGGTTGCCGATTTGGAAGTTTCACTGTCCGGCAACATATCGTTGATAAGGCGCTGATCCAGAGCCAACTTCCTGCCGTCATTGGTGATTTTCAGCATATTATCCTGATACGGCTCCACAAGCCTGTTTCGCACCGCCTCCCCCCTGTCCGCAAGGGAGGAAACCATGTCCTGCTGGTACTCACTCGGCTTTAACACTACATTTTCATACTCCGCTTCCGGCACAGGCAGCTTTAACATATCCGGTGTCTGAATGTCGGCGCTCTCCTTAAAAAGCGCAATCAGTTCCGACAGGTTGAAGAACTTTGCAAACCTTGTCTTTGCCCGGTATCCGATTCCCTTCGGGGCTAATTCTATCGCTGTCTGTGTTTCTCCAAAAAAAGAAGCCCAACTGTCAAAATGCCCAAGCCCCAACTTTTGAAGCGTACCATACTGGAGATACCGCATATTGGTGTATAATTCCGTCATGCTGTTGCTGATCGGCGTGCCTGTCGCAAAAGTCACGCTCTTGCCGCCCGTCAGTTCAAAGAAGGATTGTCAAGTTTGTTTGTAAACTTTTTGAGAAAAAATATAGCTCATTAAAGTTTTATTCTTAAATGCGCCATATCTTGATTCTCATAATGCTCTGCCAGAGGTTGTTATTTGATTTGAATTGTATTTAATATTTTCATTCTTAATTTTATCGTTTATTACTGTAATAAACTCTGATGTGCAATTTAAAGCACAAAATCAGCGTATTTTCTTCATAATCCCTGCATCAATTCCATATACTTTGTCACACAGAATATCAATATCATCCCGAACATGACTTGCAATAATAATCAGTTTACCCTGTTCTTTCATCTTCAACAAAACGCTTCTCATTTCCTCTACGCCGTTGTTATCAAGTGCGTTCATTGGCTCGTCCAGTATAAGAATGTCTGGGTTTTCCATTAATGCCTGTGCAATTCCAAGTCGCTGTTTCATGCCAAGCGAATAATTTCCAACGTGTTTTTTATCATCAGGATTTAATCCCACAAGTTCCATATATTTTCGTATTTCATCTTCCTTAACCTTCCCTCTGATAGACGCTAAATATTTCAAGTTTTTTAGCCCCGAATATCTTGGCAGAAACCCCGGTGTTTCAATGATAAATCCTATATTTTCTGGATAATCCACATCTTTTCCGACAACCTTGCCGTCAACTGTTACTGTCCCTGTTGAGGGATATAACAAGCCGCAGATACATTTGAGCAGAACCGTTTTTCCAGAACCATTTCTTCCCACAATTCCATATATTTTCCCCATTTCAAATTTAACACATACAGTTTTTAAAACCTCTTGATTGCCAAACGCTTTCGTCACATTTTCTACGCAAATTTCACATTTATTTCCCATGAATATGCCTCCCTTTAATTCTACTGATTACTGTTTCCTTATAATTTGCGATCACACATAATACACTGAGGCTTACGATTGCAATCATGAAAAATTTCTCTGCGTATTCCAGATTGATTCCCCATTTTGGTGCAAAACCGTTAAATAATTCTAGTTGTGTCAAGCTTACTGGTGAAAATCCATATGCCCAGTCCAGCCAGTCATTTGAAACACATATATCCAAAACAGCGATTAGCGCCCCTGCGAATGTTCCTACTGATTTAGCAGTTATCTTATTTCCAAAATAGATAAGCAATCCAATACACAGAATACAGGAAAATTCCAGCAAGATACTTATAACCAGCGCATCGACAGGTTCATATTGTCGTATAATATTCTGAGAAACTGACAATTCCACGCCAAAATCTGCTCCAGCATTTGTTTTCCCCAGTGTCCCCCAAATCTTGCCCCATTCGTTTGACCATGTAATATGCCCAAGAAAAGGAATAATCGCTGCAATTACCAGACTAGCGATATAAAGAATCGACGTTTTTAAAATATAAAGAATCTGCCCCAATCCCCATGACAGTTTTCCTGCTCTGAAAATCATATATTGATAGGATTCATCCTCAAATGGGGCATTACAGAACAAAATAACTGCACAAGCTGCTATAACAAACTGAATCCTATAATTATTGACTAAAAAAACAAAGGCAAACGGTGTAACATCTATATGCATGACCTGGCTGAAAGTTAAAATTGCAGAAAGGCTTTCTATCACATACAACACGACAATGATAAGGACGAACGGTATTCTTACATTTTCCCATAATATCCTCATATTGTATCTCGATACCTTATTTGCTTTCATAAAACATCCCATCTTTAAGCCCTCTCACCATCTTTCTTGTAAAAGCACATCCCATCAAAAAAACCAAAACGCCTGAAACAATGGCAGCAATCATAACTGTGTGTCCGCTGTCCTTAACCACGGTTCTGCCTATCAATATCTGATCAAGCCGCCATTTATCATCAATGGATAACATCTGACTTATCCTGACAATCACATAACTCCCAAAAAATGAAAACATCGTAATGACTAATCTGTCCGTTAAATATAATGATGCAAACATGGAAGCTCCAGCCCATATCATTCCACGCATAAATCCAAGTGCTGCCTCTGTCATGCAGTAACGAACTGGGGAATAAACCGCCAACCATTTATGAAATAAATCTGCAGTATCGGCAACTGATGTCGCATAATAATCACTTGTCATCGGAAATCTCATACGCAAAAATAAAATCAGCAAAACTGTGCCAAATGCAACAACCAGTCCACTCATCAGGATATTTACTATATACTTCACAGCGCCATATATTCGCATTTTCTCTCTGGAAACAATATATGCAACTGCCCTGCTGTTTCTTTCCTCGCAAAAGCTGGTCGCAAAAGGTAATACCGCAAAAACAGGTAATATATATTTTCTGCACATTCCTCCGAAGGCGGAATTGCTCGTAAAATAATATACACACCAGACGGTATTGCCACTTTGTATTGCGCCTATCAAATCATTCCATGAATCAAAGCAAATGCAAAACATAACGCCAATAATTGCTATAACAGTGCTTATATTTATTGCCCTCTTCCATTCATTTATAAATACTCTTCTCACGAAATTTCCTCTCCTGTGATTGCGTTAAACCGAATGGAATATCTGCTGTCTTCAATCGATTGTCCATCTACTTCAAAATCAACGCACCATACCGGAATCAGCTCCATCTCTGTAAAAGAATCTTCCCTCAGAAGCGGGAAATACTCCATCCAGATATTCTTTGCCCTAAACTCGCTTGTTAAAATCACATCGCCAAATCTTTTCATGATTGCTTCTTTGATTCCGTCTTCACCTATGATAATCGCTTCCTTCTGATGTTCCTCATAAGGCTCAAACATTCCCATCATGCTTATCATTTCAATCCCATTATTTGATATCAATGCCGTTACAGTAACCGGATAAGCCAGAAATCTCTCACTCGTTTGCCTCAAATTTGGTTCATTTCGGTATACGGGAATACCATTTACATTCATTCGAAAAATGATCCTATATACTTCCATATCTTCTTTAAATGTATCGCTTCCATATCCCTTTGCTGACAAAAACTGATAGTCGCTATCTTCCATAATTGCTTTTTTCACATTCTCAAAATCCAATTGATTCATAGCAACCACATCGAGAGCTTCCAGTTCTCCACCCACGCCAAGCATCCCTATAAAGATCTGCAGCCTTGCAACAGCATCTTCTTGGGACATAAAAGACAGATCCCTGTCATCTGTCAATCCCATCTCCCTTGCATAGGAACAATAGGTGTCCAAATGGTTTGCCATATCATTTCTTTGATAAGTAAGAGAGCCTCCCTTGAATTTATCGCTTCCATCATCAGCAACAAAGTTTCCTTCTGTATTTTGCCCTATTGCTTCCTGCACTATATCATAGTCAAAGCTTTTTAACTGCGTAACATACTCATAAAGGTTATTTTCTGGCATTTTCAATTCAGCGCTGATGAACAAATTTTCATCCAGTTTTTCGTCTATGAAAGCTGTTCTGCCCTGTTCATCTTTGACATTAATATTTGTTTCATCCTGTGCTTCAACCATTTGAGTGTCTGTTTCTGTACTATTATAGTCAATGCTTGGTACTTCTCCTTGAGATGTGTTAGCACAACCGCCTAATAATGTCAGAAAAACAAGCATACTCATGGAAGCTATTATTGTCTTTTTCATCTTTTTCATCTATCCTCCATTCAATGCAATAAATTAAATTTTTCTTTTTGCTGTTCTGTGAAATCAATGACAATTCCCATTATCCATGTTTCCGTCATGAGTTCAACCCTTCTTGCACCAAACGACACTTTTTACCTTTATTTGGTCATTTGGGCAATATTTTTCACTAATTTCTTCAAAATGTAAGAAAACTGTAATCCCGCAAACAGCACAATACCGATTGAAATACATATTACATATGTCTTCTATAGAAAACGGAAGGCAAGAACCAAGTCTGGATACCTTTATTGGCATTTGCAGATATCTTAATGTTATACCCGATTACCTATTGCTCGGAACAATGCACACATATAATGTTCCACATTCCCGACATTCTGTTTGAGAATTTATTTTACTCTTATATTTTCTGCTTATATTTTTTTATTTCAGCCCAAAATCCACCAAAAAATGTCTTTTCATGTAAATCCTTTGTATTCTCTTGACCTTTATTGTATAATACAAGGGGTAAATGTTATATGAAAAGAGGTATAAAAATGCGAATACTCATCTGTGATGATGATGCTCTGATAGTTGAACAGCTTCAGAACTATATAAAAAGCTTTTTTGAAAACATTGGTGTAAAATGTCCTGAATTAATCTGCTTTTCTAATGGGGAATCTCTGCTAGCAGATAATGGCGAAAAAGATATTCTGTTTCTTGATGTAAAAATGCCCGGAATGAATGGTATCTATGTTGGAAATGAGTTAAAAAAGAAGAATGATAAAATTATTATTTTTATTGTGACCTCTTATTCTGAATATCTTGATGATGCAATGCGGTTCTGCGTATTCCGATATCTTTCAAAGCCTTTGGCTAAACAACGCTTTTTTCGTAATATGAAAGATGCGGTTGACCTATATAACACCATGACAATAAAAATTCCAATTGAAACAAAACAGGGGGTACATACACTACCTGCATCTTCCGTCATAACAGTAGAAGCACACGGCAGAAAAGTAATGATACATACCACTCTGTGTGATTTTGAATCCATTCACAATATGCAATATTGGCTGGAACTTCTCCCTAAAAACCGTTTCTTCCAGACGCATCGCAGTTTCATTATCAATTTTGAACATGTCACGGATTTCGACCGTAATCTTGTTCATATGGCTGATAATCAATCCGCTTATCTGACAAAAAGAAAATACAGCTCTTTTAAAAAAGCTTATCTACTTTATTTAGAAAGTACGAGGTAAAGCAAATGATAAATACAATCTGTTATTTTTTCAGTTTCCTTGTAGAAGCAATTATACTTTGGCAATACTCCTCCCATTTATTTCCCACAAAACACTCCTCTCAGAGAAAGTTAGTCGTACTATGCAGTTTATATTTTATCCTGTTTTGCGTGTCACTGTCTGAATTTATATGGCTTAATATCATTTTATATTTTTTGTTGAATTTCATTTTTTTTATGACACAATGTTATCTAAATTGGTATACAGCAATATTTCATTCTTCTATTCTGACGGCTGTTATGGCAATGAGTGAATTAATTGTTTATGGAATTATCAAGCGATTTTCCCCTCACTTCCTTGATAATGACAGAGAATTTTATCATCTTTTATTTTTTTCGGTCTTTAGTAAGCTCATATTCTTTGTTGTTACTTATATACTAATGCACCTAATGCAAAACCCAAAGAAGAACACAGAAAAATATGATAAATCTGTTTTTCTTCTTGTTTTCATTCCCTTAACCTCAATCTTTATTATGTTTACTTTTATAAGTATTGGTGAATCTGTTTCACTCCCGTCATCACTTGATTGGATGGTTGTTGTGGGTGCTGTTTTTTTGCTGACAGCAAATCTGCTCATGTTTGAAATCAATCAGTATCATCAGAAAAAAAACATGGAATTTACAGAAATGCAATTATTGCTTCAAAAAGAGGCTGATTCGGCACAATACTATAAAATGCTGAATGTACAGAATGAAAACCAACGTATTTTAATCCATGACATAAAAAAACACCTGCAGTCTATTGATATGCTGAATGAACAAAAGGAATATGATAAAATAAGCGCCTACATCCGACAATTGGTGCTTTCCTCAGACTTAAAAGAATCTTCCCGGCTATGTGATCATGAAATGCTAAACTCCATTCTATGTCGCTATATGCAGCAGTGTACTGACAACCACATAGCTTTTCACGCTGATATACGAAGCGGAACGACAGATTTTATTGCTGACAATGACCTTACCTCATTGTTCTGCAATCTTCTCGACAATGCTGTGAAAGCGGCTGAATACATTCCAGAATCATTTATTGAAATTAGTACAAACAAAAAAGTAAAAACTCCATTTACAGTTTTGACGGTCATAAATTCCTGCCGGACAGATCCTTTCATAACAAAAAATGGTAGTCCAACTATAAGTATACCCCACAGCCATAAGCATGGTTTCGGACTTAAAAGCATCCGCAAAATTGTCGCCAAGTACAATGGAAATATGCAGATATACTACAATTCCGATACATTGACGTTCCATGCAATCATTACTTTAAAGCAACAGGGATTATGAAAAACCATAATCCCTGTTTTCACTTCCTATAGCTTTTACATTTATTTCCCAACATTCGTACCTCCATCCGCAATCCAAAGCAGCAGATTATCTTCGTTTCCTATTTCGCTGCTGTTTGAGAACATTTTTCTTCACTCTAAAAAACTTACGATAACCTATGTCCATTCTCTGTTACCTCGCCCCTTTATCTTTCTGCCTTGCCTGATGCACTCTGCCTGCCTTTTTATAAATTCTTAAATTTCCTTTAGAGTATTGCATTATCACCTACAAAGTGTTAAGATAATTATATACCCACAAAGTGTTGAGATAAAAGG
>CAJUHN010000120.1 GCA_910585935.1 uncultured Lachnospiraceae bacterium
GTCCCAACCCACCGCTTTCGCCTTGGCGGCTTAGAAGCGGTGGGTTGGGACTTCCTTGATGAGGTTAAAACAGAGAGAAAAAGAATTGTAAAATAAATGCGCAATGGGTATTTGCTTTTTGGTACTTATCAAATACCCATCTTTTCACTTAGTTTTCACTTAGATTTCCTAACTTATCGTAATATTCCATTTTCAAAAAGCAGAACAGCCCCGACGAACTAGCGGAGGCAAGGAGGTATTCCAAAAGAAGCCCCTTGGAAGACGTTGGTACTTAATAAGCAGTTTCGCAAGAAGCGAAACCGCGAATTTAGTACCACTACGTCTGAAACGGAGCGAGAGCGCGGCTTCGCTGGAATACCTCCTTGCCGTAGCGCCCCATTTTGACTTTCGCAATCACCTATTAAAATATCAAAAGATGAAATGAGAGATATTATTTGTTAAAAAACATAAAAACAGAGTAATTGGTTCTTGTTTTTTTTTAAATAGTAAAGTATTATAATAAATAAGAAATTTAAGAAAAGGAGAGGGAAAAATGGGAGAGAATCATATTCTTGAAAATGATTTACTGTTGATTGAAATTAATGATTTAGGAGCAGAATTAGTGCGAATTTATGATAAGAAAAATAAAAGGGAAGTGCTTTGGAATGGAAATCCTGACTGGTGGTCACGTCATGCACCCATTTTATTTCCATTTGTAGGGACTTGTTATCAAAATCAATATCATTATAAGGGTGATACTTATTCTATGACAGGACATGGGTTTGCCAGAAATAAAGAAATGAAGTGTGAATTAGAACAGGAAAATCAGGTTGTGCATAGTTTTACAGATGATGAGGAAACAAGGAAAAATTATCCTTTTTCTTTTTGTTTAAAAGTTACTCATACCTTAAAAGATAGAACTATTTTGGTTTCTTGGGATGTTATAAATACAGGAGAAGAAGATATGTATTTCAGTATTGGAGGTCATCCTGCATTTATGATGCCAGAAGGAATAGAACAAAAAGATTGTGGTCTTTTTTTTGAGAATAAGAATCCGTTGACTTATTTCTTAATTGATGAAAAAAGTAAGGGGGCAAATACAGCGAATCCTTATACTTTAGAAACGGATCAGGGACATATTACAATAGGGACAGATCGTTTTGAGAAAGATGCACTTATTTTTGAAAACCAACAGGTAGAAGAAGTTACACTGACATTGCCTGATAAGATTCCTTATGTGACTATGAATAGTAAAGGTTTTCCTTATATGGGAATCTGGTCGAAACCCGGAGCACCTTTTGTATGCTTAGAACCGTGGTATGGACGTTGTGATGATAATGAGTTCACAGGAGATTTAACAGAAAAAACAGGTGTCAACCATTTAAAGCCAAAGGAAAAATTTCATGCACAATATGAAATTATAATTCAATAAAAAAGAATGGAGAAAAAGATGAAAGAGATATTATTTTTAGAACCAGTATTTAAAGAGATGATATGGGGTGGGGATAGAATGAAAGCAGAATATCAATATCCCATCCCAAGCGACCACACAGGAGAATGTTGGGCGATTAGCGCACATCCTAATGGAGATTGTAAAATTTCTAATGGAACATATAAAGGACAATCTTTAAGTCAATTATGGGAAGAACATAAAGAATTGTTTGGAGGATTGTCAGGAGATCGTTTTCCACTGCTGATAAAAATAATTGATGCGAAACAGGATTTAAGTATTCAAGTACATCCAAATGATATATATGCAAAAGAACATGAAAATGGTTCTTTGGGAAAAACGGAATGTTGGTATATTTTGGATTGTGAAGAAGGCACGGAAATTGTAATAGGACATCATGCGAAAGATAAAGAAGAAGTGAAAGATATGATAGAACAGAAACGCTGGAAAGATTTTATTAGAACTGTTCCTTTGAAAAAAGGAGATTTCTTTCAGATCAATCCCGGCTGTGTTCATGCGATTAAAGGAGGAACTTTAATTTTAGAAACACAACAGAATAGTGATATCACCTATCGAGTTTATGATTACGACAGACTGAGCAATGGAAAGCCTAGAGAACTTCATGTAGAAAGGAGTATTGCTGTAATTGAAGCTCCATTTGAAGAAGTCAGAGGGGATAGAGCAAAGAAGGAATATGATGGATATACCATAGAACATTTAGTGAGCAGCCCTTATTATACCGTAGAAAAAGTGGACATCACAAAAGAGGCTACTTTTTCACAGACACATTCATTCCAAAATATCAGTATAATAGATGGAAAAGGAGAAATTAATGGTAATCCTATCAAAAAAGGAGATCATTTTATTTTACCGGCTGAATTTGGTTCTTATACAATAAAGGGAGAAATCTCTTATATTACTTCTTATGTAGAAAAATAATTTTTAAATAAAATAAGTTGTCAAAAAGATAAAACAGACGATAAACTAGATTAAAAGAAAGAAATTATATAAAAAAGCTACAAAAATCAAGGAAACACTTTAATAAAAGGTTCACACAGGAAAGAACCTATTCCAACCAAGCCGCGTTTCGCTCCGTTCTAGATGTAGCGGTACTAAATTCGCAGCTCCTAGCGGAACTGCTTATTAAATACCAACGTCTTCTAAGGGACTTCTTTCGGAATAGGTTCTTTCCTGTGCTAGTTTGCAGTATAGAAAAGTTTGAAAGAGATATTGCAATTTACGGTTATAATAACTGTTTAATACTTTATAAAACTAAAAAGATTTTTTTGTAGATAATAGAATTTATTTTTCTAGAATAGCCGATATACTAGCTAAGGCAAGAAATAATTCCAAAAGAAGCCCCTTGGAAGACGTCGGTACTTAATAAGCAAACCCGCAAGAAGCGGGATTTGCGAATTTAGTACCGCTACGTCTGGAACGGAGCGAGAGCGCGGCTTCGTTGGAATATTCCTTGCCTTAGCGAACCTTTGATCAAAGTGTTCCCTCTACATCCTATTTTTTTCAGTTTATGTATATAGGGTTAGATTATGAAAGTAGTCAGATTTAAAAATTGATAGTATATCAAAATTAGTATTATGAATCTATAAGAAATATAAAAAGGGAAGGGAAGATGAATTTTGGAATTATTAGATATTATTAAACTGGAAGATTTACAGAAGATGCAAGATATGTTTGCATTAGCAACTGGGATGGCATCAATTACAGTAGATATGGATGGAAAATTTATTACAAATCCAAGCAATTTTACCGATTTTTGTATGAAATATACAAGAAAATCTGAAAAAGGTGGTGAGCGATGTGCGAGATGTTCTAGAGAGGGAAAAGGTGCTTATTTTTGTCATGCTGGATTGATGGATTTTGCAGAGCCGATTATGATTAATGGAATCCAATATGGAAATGCTATAGGAGGACAAGTACTTGCGGGAGAACCAGATATAGAAAAGTTCAAAGAAACTGCAAGGGAATTGGGAATTCCGGAAGATGAATATATTGAGGCGTTGAGAAAAGTGCCAATTCGCTCTGAAGCATCAATTCGTGCGGCTGCAGAATTGATGAAACAGCTTGTAAACGCACTTGTAAATTTACGTTATGCGATGCAGAAGAATGAAATGAAGATAGCTGTTTTAGAACAGGAAATTAAAACCATAAGTGATAGAACAAAAAGTATTACATCAAAGGCAAAGAATCTAGAAGGTATCTCTAAGAAACAATCAATTCTTTCCTTAAATGCTGCGATTGAAGCAGGTCGTGCAGGGAATAGCGGTCAAGGCTTTCAGGTTGTAGCAGACCAGATGGGAGTATTAGCAAAAACATCAGATAAAATATATGAGGTAATTATAGAAGATGCAAATGTAATATATAAATCTGTACAGAGTGTAGAAGAAACATTTAAAGAATAAATAAAAACAAGCCCAAGAACAGATAGAAATTTAAGTCCCCTCTTGACAACGGAAAAAGGAACTTTTATAATAACAATACGATGCGAAACGAATTACAAATTTAAAAACATAGATAGAGAGAGTAAGATTTCTTAAAAAGCTACAGAGAGTCGGAGATGGTGAGAACCGATGTGAGTATAAGATATCTGAAAATCACTCTGGAGTTGCTTTGCTGAAGTAGAGTAAGCATTGACGTTTTTCCCACGTTATAGGGAACTCATATAATCGTATGTTGAATAGGTGGTATAGCGATGCAAGACCTTCGCCCTGTTTATGGGCGGAGGTTTTTTCTCTTAATAATCAAGAGAATATAAATGAGGTTTAAATTTGTAAATGATGATGTTTGACAGCTTATTTTAGTTTAGAAGGAAAATGTAATCAATAGGATCAAAAATAAGGAGGGATTGAATATGTACGATAAAGTATCTACAGATTTGAATTTTGTAGAGCGAGAAAAGAATGTACAAAAGTTCTGGAAGGAAAAAGATGTTTTTAGAAAGAGCATGGAAAATAGAAAAGAGGGGGAAGTCTATACTTTTTATGATGGACCTCCGACTGCGAATGGGAAGCCACATATTGGTCATGTATTGACTCGTGTTATTAAGGATATGATTCCGAGATATCGCACCATGAAAGGATATTTAGTTCCCAGAAAGGCGGGCTGGGATACACATGGACTTCCTGTAGAGCTAGAAGTGGAGAAAATGCTGGGACTAGATGGGAAAGAACAAATAGAAGCATATGGATTAGATCCTTTTATTTCTCACTGTAAAGAAAGTGTCTGGAAATATAAAGGAATGTGGGAAGATTTTTCTGATACAGTCGGATTTTGGGCGGATATGGATGATCCCTATGTCACTTATGAAAATGATTTTATTGAATCGGAATGGTGGGCATTAAAACAGATTTGGGAGAAGAAATTGTTATATAAGGGATTTAAAATTGTGCCATATTGTCCTCGCTGTGGTACGCCATTGTCCAGTCATGAGGTGGCACAGGGCTATAAAGACGTTAAAGAACGCTCCGCTATCGCAAAATTTAAAGTAAAAGGGCAAGAGGAATATATTTTGGCATGGACAACGACTCCTTGGACACTTCCCTCTAATGTGGCATTATGTGTAAATCCTGATGAAACCTATGTAAAAGTAAAAAATGAAGAGAATATTTATTATTTAGCAGAAGCACTTTGTGATTCAGTATTAGGAGAGGGAAATTATAGTGTTTTAGAGAAGTTTGTAGGGAAAGATTTAGAATATAAAGAATATGAACCTCTCTTTCCATTTGTGACACCACAGAAAAAGGCTTATTATGTGACTTGTGATAATTATGTAACACTGAGTGATGGTACAGGAGTTGTTCATATCGCTCCAGCATTTGGTGAAGATGATGCGAACGTGGGCAGAAAATATGATCTCCCATTTGTGCAATTAGTAGATGGCAAAGGAGAAATGACAAAAGAAACTCCTTGGGCAGGAACTTTTTGTAAAAAAGCGGATAAAGAAATTTTAAAAGACTTAGAAATGCGTGGATTATTATTCTCTGCTCCTGTATTTGAACATAGTTATCCACACTGTTGGCGCTGTGACACTCCTCTTATCTACTATGCGAGAGATACTTGGTTTATCAAAATGACAGCGGTAAAAGAAGATTTAATCCGTAACAATAATACGATTCATTGGATTCCGGAGAGCATTGGGAAAGGACGTTTTGGTGACTGGCTGGAAAATGTGCAGGATTGGGGCATCAGCAGAAATCGGTATTGGGGAACACCTTTAAATATATGGGAATGTGAGTGCGGACATCAACATGCAGTCGGAAGCATTGAAGAATTAAAGAGTATGTCAGATAATTGTCCAGAAAATATAGAACTTCATCGTCCATTTATCGATGAAGTCTTGATTAAATGTCCAAAATGCGGTAAGCTAATGAAGAGAGTACCAGAAGTAATTGACTGTTGGTTCGATTCTGGTGCGATGCCATATGCACAACATCATTATCCATTTGAAAATAAAGATAAATTTGAACAGCAATTTCCTGCTGATTTTATCTCTGAGGCGGTGGATCAAACGAGAGGTTGGTTTTATTCTCTGTTAGCGGAATCAACACTATTATTTAATAAAGCGCCTTATAAAAATGTGATTGTTTTAGGACATGTACAAGATGAAAATGGACAAAAGATGTCAAAATCAAAAGGAAATGCAGTAGATCCTTTTAAGGCGTTGGAAAAACATGGAGCAGATGCGATCCGCTGGTATTTCTATACAAACAGTGCCCCATGGCTGCCAAATCGTTTTCATGATAATGCTGTGACAGAAGGACAGCGAAAGTTTATGGGAACATTATGGAATACCTATGTATTTTTTGTGACATATGCCAATATCGATAATTTTGATGCTACAAAATATAACTTAGAATATGATAAGCTCACAGTGATGGATAAATGGCTGCTCTCTAAATTAAACACTGTGGTACAAGAAGTGGACACGAATTTAGAAAATTATAAAATCCCAGAAGCAGCCAGAGCGCTTCAGGAGTTTGTAGATGAAATGAGTAACTGGTATGTAAGACGCTGCAGAGAACGCTTTTGGGCAAAGGGAATGGAACAGGATAAAGTAAATGCCTATATGACCCTTTACACTGCGCTTGTCACTATTTCAAAGGCAGGAGCACCTATGATTCCATTTATGACAGAAGAAATTTATCAGAATTTAGTAGTCAGCATCGATAAGAGTGCGCCAGAAAGTATTCATTTATGTGATTTCCCAATCGCGAAAAAAGAATGGATAGATAGGAAATTAGAAGCGGATATGGAAAAGGTATTAGAAATTGTAGTATTGGGACGCGCCTGCAGAAATACCGCAAATATTAAAAATAGACAGCCGATTCAGACTATGTATGTGAAAATGGATGATACAAAAGAAGTGCTTTCTAATTTCTATACTAAGATTATAGAAGAAGAATTAAATGTAAAATCAGTAGTATTCACCGATGATGTGAGAAGTTTCACTTCTTATAGCTTTAAACCACAGCTTAGAACTTTAGGAAAGAGATTTGGGAAACAAATAAATGCCTTAAAAGAATTATTGACGAATTTAGATGGAAATAAGGCGATGGATGAAATCAATGAAAAAGGAAACCTTACTGTGACTTTAGATGGCAAGGAAGAAGTATTAGAAAAAGAAGATTTATTAATTGAAGCAGCACAGAAGAAGGACTATATTTCTAATAGTGATAGAGGTGTAACCGTTATTTTAGATACAAAATTGACGAAAGAGCTGATTGAAGAGGGCTTTGTGAGAGAATTGATCAGTAAAATACAGACTATGAGAAAAGAAGCTGGATTTGAAGTCGTTGACCGTATCTATGTATATCAAGATAACAATAAAAAGCTGGCAGAAATTTTAAAAGTCCATGAAAATGAAATTAAAGCAGTTGTATTGGCAGAACAGATCTTCATTGGTCAAAAGAATGGTTATGTGAAGGAATGGGATATCAATGGAGAGAGCACTATCTTAGGAGTTGCCAAGGTGCTTTAATCTATAAATATGAAAATACCTGTGGCTTTAAAAAGACCACAGGAAATATGTAAGGAGGAAAAAAATTGAGTCGTAAATTTGATAAGGAATTTTTTAAAAGAAGTGTAGTTTATAATGTGAAAACATTATATCGCAGAACAATGGAGGACGCGACATCTCAGCAGATTTTTCAAGCGGTTTGCTTTGCCGTAAAAGATGCTATTATTGATGCATGGATTTCAACACAAAAAGAATATGAGAAACAAGATCCAAAGACCGTTTATTATCTATCCATGGAATTTTTAATGGGACGTGCATTAGGAAATAATTTAATCAATTTGACCTTTTATGAAGGTGTGAAAGAAGCATTACAGGAATTAGGATGTGATTTGAATATAATTGAAGACCAAGAACTTGATCCTGCATTAGGAAATGGTGGTTTAGGAAGATTAGCAGCTTGCTTTTTAGATTCCTTAGCTACATTAGGATATTCCGCTTATGGCTGTGGTATTCGTTATCGTTATGGACTTTTTATGCAAAAAATAGAAGATGGTTATCAAAAAGAAGTTCCAGATGATTGGTTGAAAAATGGAAATCCATTTGAAATCCGTCGTGATGAATATGCCACAGAAGTAAAATTCGGTGGTTATGTAGTAGTGAAGAAAGATGAAAATGGAAGAGAAATGTTTGTACAAGAAGGTTATCAAGTAGTAAAAGCGATTCCTTATGACCTACCTATTGTTGGATATGGAAACAATGTCATCAATACACTTCGTATTTGGGATGCGCAGCCAATACAGCGTTTTAATTTAGCTTCTTTTGACAAAGGGGATTATCATACTGCTGTAGAGCAAGAGAATTTAGCAAAGACGATTGTAGAGGTATTATATCCAAACGATAATCATTATGCAGGAAAAGAACTTCGTCTAAAACAACAATATTTCTTTATTTCTGCTAGTATTCAAACCGCTATAAAGAAATATAAAGATAAACATAGTGATATTCATAAATTACATGAAAAAGTGGTATTCCAATTGAATGATACTCACCCAACTGTGACGATTCCAGAATTAATGCGTATTTTGATGGATGAGGAAGGACTTAGCTGGACAGAAGCATGGGATATTACTACTAAGACATGTGCTTATACAAATCATACCATTATGGCAGAAGCACTTGAAAAATGGCCGATTGAATTATTCTCTCGTCTATTGCCTAGAATTTATCAGATCGTAGAAGAAATTAACCGCAGATTTATTTTAGAAATACAGGCAAAATATCCAAATCAGCCAGATAAGATAAAGAGTATGGCGATTATTTATGATGGTCAGGTGAAAATGGGACATTTGGCGATTGTAGGAGGTTTTTCTGTAAATGGTGTTGCCAGACTTCATACAGAAATTCTGAAAAAAGAAACTTTGAAAGATTTCTATCAGATGATGCCAGAAAAATTCAATAGCAAAACAAATGGTATTACACAAAGACGCTTCTTATACCATGCGAATCCATTACTCGCAGATTGGGTGACATCTAAGATAGGAAATGAATGGATTACAGATCTATCACAAATGGATAAATTATCTGTTTATGTGGATGATGAGAAATGCCAGAGAGAATTTATGCAGATTAAATATCAAAATAAAGTTCGCTTGGCAAAATATATCAAAGAACACAATGGTATTGAAGTAGATCCACGTTCTATTTTTGATGTGCAAGTAAAACGTCTGCATGAGTATAAACGTCAGCTATTGAATATTTTACATGTGATGCATTTATATAATCAGATTAAAGAAAATCCTGATATGGAATTTTATCCAAGAACATTTATTTTAGGAGCAAAAGCAGCAGCAGGATATAGAAGAGCAAAACTCACAATTAAGTTAATCAACAATGTGGCAAAGGTGATCAATAATGATAAATCTATTGATGGCAAGTTAAAGGTAGTATTTATTGAAAATTATTGTGTTTCTAATGCAGAAATCATTTTTGCAGCAGCAGATGTGAGTGAGCAGATTTCCACTGCTAGTAAAGAAGCTTCTGGAACAGGTAATATGAAATTTATGTTAAATGGAGCTGTTACAATTGGAACTATGGATGGTGCGAATGTAGAAATTGTAGAAGAAGTGGGAAAAGAAAACGCATTTATTTTCGGTTTAAGTTCTGATGAGGTTATTAAATATGAAAATGAAGGTGGCTATAACCCTATGGAAATCTTTAATAATGATCAAGATATCCGCAAGGTATTGATGCAATTAATTAATGGTTATTATGCTCCAGAAAATCCAGAATTATTCCGTGAAATTTATGATTCCTTATTGAATACAAAACAGAGTGATAGAGCAGACACATATTTTAGCTTAAAAGATTTCCAATCTTATGCAAGTGCACAAAGAGAAGTAGAAAAGGCTTATCGTGATGAAACAAGATGGGCTAGAATGGCAATGCTGAATACTGCAAAATGTGGAAAATTTTCATCTGACAGAACGATTCAAGAATATGTGAATGAAATCTGGAAATTAGATAGAGTAGGGAAAGTGGAATTAATAGAAGAATAAAAGGATAAATCATTTTGCTTTCAAAAGATGTATTTTTTGAAGATGGAAGAAAATGAGATATAATAAAAGGCATATCGCAGATGTTAGCGGTATGCTTTTTGCATGTATTGACGGGAGGTTCGCACAGGAAGTCCTCTATTCCAACGAAGCCGCGCTCTCGCTCCGTTCCAGACGTAGCGGACACTAAATTCGCAGCCCCTAGCGGAACTGCTCATTAAGTGCCAACGTCTTCCAAGGGGCTTCTTTTGGAATAGAGGACTTCCTGCGCTAGTTTATAGTATGGATAAGGTTGAGATGTAAAAAGAGGGAGAATTAGTATCTTAAAATTTTCATATGTTTCTGTTCTTATTTTTCAATTCTTTTACAAGAGCTATAACATCATCATCGGAAGTTAAGTCAGCGTGCTCTGCTTCTTCGATCATTTCCTTTTGAAACAGTTGCATAGCGTAGATAGCAGAATTGACAATATGAACGGTATTCCTTCAACGATAAAAATAATACGATCGCCGCTTGAAACGCCAAGGATTTCTCGAATATCTTTCGGGATTGTGACTTGCCTTTTTGCCATGACTTTAGCATTATCTACGAATGTATTGTAAATATTGTCATTATTGAAAAGAACGCTTTTTTATTTTTCTAGAACAGCCGATAAACTAGCAGAGGGAAGAAATGATTCCAAAAGAAGCCCCTTGGAAGACGCTTGCCCGTTAATGAGCAGTTCCGTTAGGGGCTGCGAATTTAGTGTCCGCTACGTCTGGAACGGAGCGAGAGCGCGGC
>CAJUHN010000121.1 GCA_910585935.1 uncultured Lachnospiraceae bacterium
CCCGCTACGTCTGGAACGGAGCGGGAGCGCGGCTTCGTTGGAATCGTTCCTTCTCTCTGCGAATCTTTCATTCATTTGTACACAAAACAATTATACTTTAAATTAAAAAAATGATATTTTATAAACGATAATAACATTTTTAAAATTCTCAAAAGGTTTGCTTTTTTGTACATAATTCTCTTAAATTCGTGCATATAGTGTATATATCTTCTAAATTGATAAATTCATACTCAAAGTTCTTGCTTTTCCTTCTAATATAAACTATACTAATATTAAATAGTTCATATATTATTATAAAGCTCAACTGCTGAAAAACATGGCTAAGAAAACACCTAGCCTAAAGGTTAGATGTTTCCTTAGCTATTATTTATAAATCTATTATAAACTGAAATAACAGATAAGAAATTATCTAATAAGACAAATAAATTCTATTATAGAATAAGTATTTCGAGTAAAATTTATTTACAGAAAATCAAACAGTAATAATAGATATTAGATTTTATTTTTAGAATATATCTATATTGCACTTTTTGTAAATAAAAAACTAATAAATTCAAAAGATAATTTAAAATGGAGGATTTTTATTATGAAAAAGATGTTTACAAGAAACTTATGTCTGTATATGTTAATAGCATTGCTTATTACTATTTTATCTATCTTTACTCTACAGACATTTATTAGTCAAAAAGATAATACTCTGTTAAGTGAAGAAAAATTAGAGGCAGTTAAAAAAAGGCTAATTAATAATAATAATGAAATTGTAAAACTCACAAATAATCTTAATGAAAATAATCTAGCAAAGGCACATGCTTTTGCAGATATATTAGCTTGTGATCCAACCTTATTAAGCGATAAAAGCAGGCTGAAAGAGGTTCGTGATAAACTGATGGTAAATCAATTACATATTATTGATGGAAATGGAATTATTACACACAGTACAGTAGAATCTTATATTGGCTTTGATATGAGCAGTGGAGAACAATCAGCCACATTTATGGCTATTTTAGATGATCCATCTATAGAGATTGTCCAAAAACCACAGAAAAATGTAATAGATGGAACAGTATTACAATATGTAGGTATAGGGAGATCTGATGAAAAAGGATTTTTACAAGTAGAAATCCGTCCTGAAGTATTAGAAAAAGCTCTCGCAAATACAGAAATTAATGTTGTTTTAAGAGATATTGATTTTGGTGAAACTGGATATGTATATGCCATTGATATAAAAAGCGGAAATATATTAGCACATCCAAATGAAAATTTAATTGGTACATCAGCACAGAATATAGGCTTTCCGATTCAGGCGAGCAAAGAAGTTAAGAAAATAACGGTAGATGGAGTAAAAGGATATTATGTAATGGAAGAATATGAGGATATGCTGATAGGAACTTTTATGCCGTATAAAGAATATTATAAAGCTAGAGGAAGCCAGACTATAGTTGTTTCAATCAGTATGTTTCTTATTTTCTTAGCATTACTCATTATAATTAATCGAACGGTAGAAAGTAAAATTGTAAATGGCATTAATAATATCAGTAATGCTATGAAAAAAATAGCAGAAGGGGATTTTCATATTGTTATAAAAGAAGAAGGAAATCCAGAATTTGTTCAGCTTTCTGATTGTATTAATAAGATGGTAGAAAGTATTTGTAAGAGTATTAATGAAAATGAAAAACTTTTATTGCAACAGAAGACAGATATGGAAAATAATTTATCCCTTATTGAAAATGTGAAGTCTGCATGTTTAAATCTGAATGATGTGTCAAAGAAAACTCTGTCTAGTGCAGGAGAAATTTATGAGGGAACAGAAGAACAGAAAAAAGCGGCTGTTAGTTTAGAACAAGTTATGGATGAATTGGTGAATGAATTAAATGTCAGTGCGAACGCATCAACAAAAGTAACTGTTACAACAGAAACTGCTGTTAATACTATTTTACAAACACAACTGCAAATGGAAGAACTCAATCATTCTATTCAAAAAATTAGTGATATGTCAGCAAAAATTGAAAAAATAATTGATGAGATCGACTCGATTGCTCAACAGACAAATATGCTTTCACTAAATGCTTCTATAGAAGCAGCAAGAGCAGGAGAAACTGGAAAAGGGTTTGCTGTTGTCGCTATACAGGTTGGTGAACTCGCAGCAAGAAGTGCACAGGCAGCAAAAGAAACAAATGAACTCATTACAAATTCTATACAAGCGGTTAATCTGGGAAAGAATATTACAGAGCGCACTGTTAAGGCATTTAATCTTGTAGTTGGAGATATAAAACAAGTAAATACAGATATAAAAGAAATCACCAATATGGTTCATGAGAATATATCTATCGTAGAACATGCTGTTACGGAAATTAGCAAAATTTCTAATGTAGTAAATACTAATGTAGAAATTTCTCAAAATAGCAAACAGATTTCAACTAATATGGCAGAAATAACAGGGCATTTAATGGAAATTATAAAATTATAGTTTTTATGATATATTTTGAAAGGGTTATCAAAAATTTTGACTTTTTGATTTTTAATTATGTTAAAAAAGGATAAAAGGAAGGAAAAAATAATGAAATTAGGAAGAAACGAGGAATGTTGGTGTCATAGTAAAAAAAAATATAAAAACTGTCATTTGAGAATAGATGAAAGATTAGAACAGTTAAAAGAACAAGGAAAATTAGTGCCTGGTCATGAAATAATAAAAAATGAAAAGCAGATCGCAGGCATACGAGAAGCTGGAAAATTAAATACTGAAATTTTAGATAGAGTATCAGAGTTTATAAAAGAAGGAATATCTACAGAAGAAATTAATCATTTGGTTCATGAATATACTATATCACATGGAGGAATACCCGCGCCACTTGGATATGAAGGTTATCCCAAAAGTGTTTGTGTGTCCATTGATGAGGTAGTTTGTCATGGAATACCTGATAAGAATCGTATTTTAAAACAAGGAGAAATTGTAAATGTAGATGTTACTACTATTTTAAATGGATATTTTGCCGATGCTTCTAGAATGTTTTGTATTGGAGATGTAGGACAAGAAAAACAGAAATTGGTAGAGTTTACAAAAGAGTGTTTGGAATTAGGTGTACAGGCGGCAAAGCCATGGGGATATTTAGGAGATATAGGTTATGTTATCTCTCAACATGCGTATGAGAATGGATATAGCGTAGTAAGAGAGATAGGTGGACATGGAGTAGGGTTAGAATTTCATGAAGAACCATGGGTGAGCCATATCGGAGAGCCGAATACAGATATGATATTAGTTCCGGGAATGATTTTTACTATTGAACCAATGATAAATATAGGAGCAGAAGATGTATATGAAGATGAAAAAGATGGATGGACTATCAGAACAAAAGACGGAAAACCTTCTGCTCAATGGGAATATACACTTTTAATCACAGAAACTGGAAATGAAATTTTAACATGGTAAATAAATAGAGATATTGCAAAATAAAGAATTTCTACAAGATATAAATAAAAAATAGAAGTTATAAATGGTAGGAAAATTTATTTTGCAATTTTCTATTTTTCTTTTAGCGCTCTAATAGCTTTAGAATAGCTTCACTCGCCTTTTGCTCATCATTACCAGAAAATACTAATTCCACTTCTTCATCATTTTCAATAGATGTGCCAAATATATTCACAATACTTTTTAAATTGACAGTCTGATCTTTTGCATACATAGTGATAGAAGAATCGAAGGAAGAGCATTTCTGGGCGATCTCTATAACAAATTGAGGGTTCAAAGAATCTTTTTTTATAGTGGCAATTTTAGAAATCATAGTCTTTTCATCTCCTGTAAAATAGTTTATTATATTAAGTATAACATAATTACTAAGAAACTGCTAGGAAATTATAAAAGAAAAGGAGATTTTTATTATGCTAAAAAAAGTACATACGAGAATTACCATTGTCATAATTGCAATTTGTCTTTTTGCAGTAGCAATACAAGGTGCTGTTATGCTCGCAAATATGGATTCTATGTTAAATGCCAATATGGAAGAATTAGTCAGTTCTACTGCTAGGGAAAATACTAACTTAATTGAACAAAAAATCACAAGATCCCAAGGAATCGCAGATGATATCATCAGCATTATACAAGGTGTCGTAAATCCCGATTATCTTTCTACTCATGCTGCAGAATATGAAACTGTACTCGCCCCTATTATAGAACAAATTTTAAATAACAACTTGGATACTGCTATGGGTGCTTATTTGATTTTAGATCCTTCTCAGGCAATTCCATCTGGCGGACGTACTGAAATTTATGGAGTTTATTATGAAGATATAGATAACAGCGGAAAGGTTCAAGAAAAAACTAAGTATGATATAGAATATTTTTATGAGGGAAACGAACGCCTTTCTTGGTATTATGATTGTATCCCTGAAAAAGATGGTGTTTGGTTTGAACCATATATTTCTAAAAGCAATAATGTAGAAATGCTCTCTTATACAAAGCCTATTTATATTGATGATACTTATATAGGTATGTTAAGTGTGGATCTAAATTTCGATACATTAAGAACTTTTGTAAATAATATTGAATTAATTAACTCTGGATATATTTTTATAATAAATGAAGACTTTCATTTTATTATTCACCAAACTTTAACTTCTGAAGATGATATGACAACTTTAGAAAATGGAAAATATAAAGCACTGGCTGATCAAATTAAGGGAAATGATTTCGCAACAGGACAATATATGATAGGAAATCAGCAAGAATATGTTTCTTTTTCTAAACTGTCAAATGGCTGGACAGTATGTTCTGTTATTGGAAATGATTCCTTACGGGCTAATAATCTCGCTTTAATACGAATGATTGTTTTTATCGAACTTTTAATGATTATAATTTCTATTATTGGTGCTAGAGTCTTTTGTGCATCTATTGGTAAATCTATCACTCATGTGACAAACTCTCTCAATCAACTGTCAGAATTAGATTTAACAATGGAAGAGAAAAAGAAAAATTATGAATCTAAGTTTAAGAAAAAAGATGAATTAAGTATTATGATAACTTCTATGTGGAGTTTAAGAGAGCAGTTGACCTCTATTATCTCTCAGTTAAAAATGCGCTCAAAAGATACTTCTGTCGATGCTGGAACTTTAGCGTCTTCTCTTACTATTGGCTCTGAAGCAATGAGTGATATTAATGAAGTTATGAATCAGGTCAGCTCTTCTTCTAAGCTCCAAACAGATTCTGCTGAAAAAAGCTCTGAAAAACTAAACTCTTTAGCTGATATGATAGGGGAATCTATTATCAAAGCACAACATGTAAATGATTATTTAAATAAAACACAAAAGCAGAATGAAAAAAATTTATTAGAAATGAACAATTTATCTGATAGATTCCTAATCACACAAAATAGTGCAAAAAAAGTTGGAGATAATATTGATATTTTGTCACAGCGTTCACAAGATATCGGAAGAATTGTTACCACGATTGAAACGATTGCAAACCAAACAAATTTATTAGCTCTAAATGCGAGTATCGAAGCGGCAAGAGCTGGAGCAGAAGGCAAGGGATTTACTGTAGTAGCGGAAGAAATTAAACAATTATCAGAACAAACTGCAAAAGCTACGTCAGAAATTAACTATATTGTAAAAGAGATTTGTGATAATATTGAGATTACAGGAATTAATATGAAAGAAGGAGCAAACGCTTTAGAGAACTCCTCAGAAGCTATGAAAACTACTAAAGATTCTTTCCAAGCTATCGCTAGAGATATTCAAAATATGGTGAATGTAACAAAAGAATTGATTTCTAATATTAATAAAATTAATGATGATAAAGAACATGTCATAGAAGCTATGCAACAAATCTTATCCTGTTCCGTGGAAACAGACGAACAGATTGAAAAAGCTATGGTGACTATTGAAGATGAAACAAAAAATATTGGAACGATGAAAGAAATCAGTATGCGATTAAAGAATTTATCAGAAGGTCTGGATTCCATTGTAAGTTCATTTAAAACAGAATAGAAATATAGATGCTCTAATGTTGTTGTAATATAGATTCTGATCAAAGGTTCGCACAGACAAGGCTGCCTATTCCAACAAAACCGCGCTCTCGCTCCGTTCCAGACGTAGTGGACACTAAATTCGCAGCCCCTAACAGGACTGCTCATTAACGGGCAAGCGTCTTCCAAGGGGTTTCTTTTGGAATAGGCAGCCTTGTCTGTGCTAATTTCTCGGCAATTCTAAGGAAAGGAAATTGATAGCCTTTTTCAGTTCTTGATGGTCAATTATTTGTTCTATATTATCAATATCTACTACACAATCGACCAATTTATCTAAAACAAGTGTTATGTGTTATCTTACTACAACCACATTTCTTAGCATGGTTGTGCTTATATTTATTAAGGCTATATGATATTTATCAGGCAATCTTTCTATAAAGTCATGACAGCCCACCATTTTAGCTGCTTCATAAACTTCTTTTTCAGATGCCATAGAATTACCTAACTTTATATTTTCATAAATACTCATATGAAATAATCTACAATTCTGATCTACATATGCAAATCGATCGTACCATGATTTATGGCTTACTTTTTCAATCGAAATATTATCCAGATATAAACACTCTGGTTTAATATCATATATCCTTAAAATTATCTTTAATAATATACTTTTTTCTCTTCCTGATTCTCCGATCAGACAAATTTTCTCTTCTGCATTAATCAAAAGATTAATATTATTTAATATCATTTCTTTTTCATATTTAAAATCTGTATGCTTAGTACTACATAGTCTTTCATAGAGCAAGAATGTGGCTTGTCTTAAATACTTTCTCACTCTTAAAAATCCTTTGCTCAGAATATAAAATGCCCTAAATCACTTTAAAATTAATGTTCCCACTGAATATTAATTCCTGCTTTTTTGGCTTGTTCTATTTGTTTATTTTTTGGTATTTTATATCGTTTTCCAGCTTTGATAAAATTAGCTCCTGTCTGACGAAACCAAAAATTCACTTTATTTCTTATACATTGCTCTCTCAAATCTAAGACCCAATCATAATAAATTTCTCTCGCCTGCTCTCCACTCTCACCATCACAGATCACTTGTTCTATTCCTTTAGATAAATACTTTTCTATCTCTATCCTTTCTAACATAGGAGCGACAGAAATTATTTTATGTTTCAAAGGGAGTTTTAGGAAAATGTCTAACCTTTCTTCTGCCCTTTTCTGATTTTCACAGCTCACTCCCATTATCACATTTTCATATCCATCTCCCCAATCAACTGGAAGTCCTATATAAAATCTCTCTGGTCTTTTGGTAAAAAATAAGAACTTACAATCTTGTCTTTCTCTGATCATCTTCCACACTTCTTCTCTCCAAATATCAGCTTCTTCCACAAAAAAATCTGATGTAAAACATAAAAATATCATTGTTCCGCTTTTTATTTTATATGCTTTCTGCCTATCTCTCTTCACTGGAAGATAGAAATTTCCTGTCTTTTCCACAATAGAAGAATCACGTTCATATCTTGCATCTATTCGGAACATATAACAATTCAAACAACCTTCACTCTTCTTATGACAGCCATGCCAAGGATTCCATGTAATCTCCATTTTCTCACCTTTTATATCTAAGTCAAATCGGATATTCGCAATCCGCTTCGCTACTTGCTCATAACCTCATAGCTGCTATCGCAGCTTTTCCGTGGGAGTCTGCACTCCCACGGAAACAAGGAAGTCCCAACCCACCGCTTTCGCCTTGGCGGCTTAGAAGCGGGGGACTTCCTTGATGAGGTTAAACATAGATAATTGAGAAGCTCTGAACCATATCAATACTAACTTTTCCAAAAATTACTCTTTTGCATCTCCTCATTTAAGTATCTTCTCATTTAAATTTCATAACTTATTGCAATATTCACTTTCCAAAAGTAGAATAGCCAATCAACAAGCGAAGGCAAGGAAGTATTCCATAAGGAGCCCCTTGGAAGACGTCGGCACTTAATGAGCGGTGCGGTCACGCGCCGAGAATTTAGTACCGCTACGTCTGGAACGGAGCGAAAGCGCGGCTTCGCTGGAATACTTCCTTGCCGCAGCGCCCCCTTTCACTTTCAAGTAAATAAATCAATAATTCTATGATTCATTTTTAACTTTCTCAATCACCTACTAATTACACACCTAAAAAAACCTATATCATCTTTCTACCTTATAATTTGTATTGTTTTATTCCAGATATCTCTTTCTCCTTCTTTCAAATACAGCTCTATTTCTCCAACTTCTGCTACCTGCTGCATCTGTATATTCCAGATAGAAATATCTTCCTCCGTCAATACCAAACTTCCTTTTTTCGTCTCTCCCTTTTTTAATGCTATCTTAGAAAATGCCTTTAATTCTCTCATCCTCTGCACAGTAGAAGCTTGTTTGTCATGAATATACAAACATAAAAGAACACTACTATCATACTCTCCCACATTTTCCACTTCAAAATTCAACACTATATTTTGTTTTTTTAATTCTTCTAAACTCCATTCTTCTTTTTCTAGTTGAATATTTCTACATTCAAACTTCGTATAACTTAATCCCTCTCCAAAAAGATGAAGTGGTTTCTTTTCTATATCATAATAATTCCATGCCTTATAAGAAGACCTATAATTATAATAAACCGGATTTTGTCCAGTATGACGTGGCATGGAAACGGGAAGATGACCAGAAGGACATATTTTTCCAAAAATCACCTCTGCTATCGCCTGTCCTCCCATAACACCCGGATAAAAACTTTGTAAAAGAGCTTTTGACTGTTCCTCTAGCTCTGTCAAAACCATAGGTCTTCCGCTGATTATCACAGAAATCACTGGTTTTCCTGTAGAGAATATCGCCTCTGCTAACTCTCTCTGTGCAGATGGCAAATTCAAATCTGCACAATCTACTCCTTCTCCACAATCCATAGTTACTCCATCTTTCGCCACTGCTGCTCCATTTGTATCAAAAACAACTTTTCCGAATCGGCTAGAACTACCTCCCAGCACAAGAATCACCACATCACTCTCTTCTGCCACTTTAACCGCTTCTTCTTTCATCTTCTCTTCACTCGTCAAAATATTACAGCCCTCTGCATAAGAAACAACTCCATTTTCTATCTTCTCTTTTACAACTTTCTGAATCCCTTCCAGAACCGTAACACCTACCCCTTCTTTTAACATAGGAGTATAATCTCCTAACTGGTGATAAATATGATCTGCATTTGGTCCAACGACAGCGATCTTTTTCATACTATTTAATGGCAATATATTTTCTTCATTCTTTAACAAAATAACGGATTCTCTTGCCAATTCTAAAGCTTCTGGATATTCTTGATAAGAATATGATTTCGCTTCTTTTTCTTCTAAATAAGGATGTTCAAATAATCCTCTTTCAAACTTCAACGTAAGCACACGTAAAACTGCTTCATCTATATACGCTTCTGAAATAATCCCATTTTGTACTGCTTCTTCCAACATAGAAAAAGACTTATCCCACAGCCCGACATCTACTCCTGATTGCAATGCTAATGCTCCAGACTCTATATATCCTCCCGTCATACTATTTAGCTGATCAATAGCCACACCATCTGCCATAACTATTCCATCAAATCCCATCTCTTCTCTTAAAATACTCCGCAATAAATGTGGATTAGCATGGCAAAATACTCCATCAATTTCATTATACGCTGCCATAACTCCTTTTACCTTCGCTTCACAGCAGGATTTCATAGGCGGAAGATGAATCTCCCTCAACTCTCTTTCTCCTATCCTCGCAGCACTTGCATTAATACCTCCTGTCCCTTCTCCCTGAGCGGCAAAATGTTTTGCTACAACAGCTACATTTTCTTCTTGTATCCCTGTCACTGCTGCTTTTGCCATCATAGCGCATAACATAGGGTCTTCCCCATAACATTCCTCACTCCGCCCCCAACGAGGATCGCGCAATACATCTAACATAGATACTAAAGCCAAATCCACTCCCATTTCTTTTAACTGTTTTCCACAGATTCTAGCCGCTTTCTCAAAAAGTTCTGGATGAAAGGTAGCTCCTACACATAAATTTACAGGCAATAAATACCCATCTAATGCCTGATGTCCATGTGGACATTCTGAACTCAATAACATAGGTATTCCAAATCTAGAATGTTCTATTACATACCTTTGTACATAATTATAAGCTTTTATCGCCTTTTCTCCATATAACCCATTCTTATAATCCCTTGCTGACCAAGGATCAGCACGATACAGCCCATATAAAACTCCTAACCCCTGCCATCTGTCTACTTCTTCTTTAAACTCCTCTGACAAAATAATATGATCCCCTTCTACCTCATAACATTGAAATCCATACAATCTCTGATTAAGCTGCCCTACTTTTTCTTTTAATGTCATTTGAGATAATAGCGCTTTTGCCCTTTCTTTCGGCGTTTTAGCAGTATCCTTATAATCTATGTTCATCTTTCCCTCCATAATCTATCTCTTTTTTATATTTTTTCTTATCATTTTCTTTGAAATAAAAGATAAAATTTATTCATAAATAAATCCTTTCGGTTGTCATAGGCGGAAACCCATTGCCCTTGGGCGATGGGAGGAAACCTTGTAAACTCTTGCAAAAAACATAATCCGATGCTATAATCTATACATAGAGAAAACCGTTGGGAGCGATGGCTCTGAAGGCACTCTTTGTTCTTTGAAAAGTTAAGATAAGAGTTTTTTCACACCAACCGTTGTGAATGTAAAATCTTAAACGTACCGAAAAC
>CAJUHN010000122.1 GCA_910585935.1 uncultured Lachnospiraceae bacterium
CCGCTACGTCTGGAACGGAGCGAGAGCGCGGCTTCGTTGGAATACTTCCTTGCTGCCGCGACCCTTCCCGCTCAAAATGTCCCCCCTTATTCCTTTACAAAAGCTCTTTCGATCACTTCATCCATATTATCCACATATACAATCTGAATGTTCTTCAAAATCTCAGAAGAAATTTCTGCAACATCTCTCTTATTTTTTTCAGGCACAAGCACAGTTTTTATATTCGCCATCTTAGCCGCCAAAATCTTTTCCTTTAACCCTCCAATCGGCAATACCCTGCCGCGGAGTGTAATTTCTCCTGTCATCGCAATATTCGCATAAACAGGATGATTCGTTATCGCTGAAAGCATCGCTGTTGCCATCGTGATTCCAGCAGATGGTCCATCCTTTGGCACAGCTCCTTCTGGAATATGAATATGAACATCATGTTTTTCAAAATAATTCTCCTCTAGATGATAACGATCAGAAATAGATCGAATATAACTGATCCCAGCCTGTGCCGACTCTTTCATCACATCTCCTAATTTCCCTGTCAGTTTATATTCTCCTTTTCCGGGCATAACATTCACTTCTATCTGAAGAGTATCACCGCCGACGCTCGTCCATGCCAATCCTCGCACAACGCCGACTTCATTTGTTTCATTCGCAACATCATAGATATATAATTCTTTCCCTAAATATTTTTTTACATTCGTTTCTGTAATCTTCACAGATTTCGTGCTATTTTTTAAAACTTCTCTCGCCACTTTCCTGCAGACTTCACCAATTTTCCGCTCTAATCCTCTCACACCTGCTTCTCTTGTATAACTATGAATCAGCTTTTCTAATGCTTTATTGGTAAAAGATATCTGTTCCAAAGTCAGACCATTTTTTTCTATTTGTTTCTTAATCAAATGCTCTTTTGCGATATGAAATTTCTCATTTTCTGTATAACTTGTAACTTCTATGATCTCCATACGATCTAAAAGAGGTCTTGGAATATCTTGTACAGAATTTGCAGTTGCGATAAACAGCACTTCTGATAAATCAATTGGAAGCTCTAAATAGTGATCTCTGAACTTATTATTCTGTTCTGAATCCAACACTTCTAATAAAGCAGCAGAAGTATCACCCTTATAATCTTTGCTCACCTTATCAATCTCATCTAATAACATCAAAGGATTCTTCACACCAGCATAACGCAACCCATTTGCAATGCGTCCGGGCATAGCACCTACATACGTTCTTCTATGACCTCTAATTTCCGCTTCATCTCGCACACCTCCCAAAGAAATGCGGATATACGCTTTATTTAACGCTTTCGCTACGGATTTAGCGATAGAAGTTTTCCCTGTCCCAGGTGGTCCTACTAAACAGACAATAGGACTATCTCCTTTTTTTGTGAGCGCACGAACTGCTAAAAATTCTAAAATTCTCTCTTTTACTTTCTCTAATCCATAATGGTCTTCTTCTAATATCTTTTCCGCATTTTCTAAATCATTATTATCTTCTGATACTTTATCCCAAGGCATTTCCAATAGAGTTTCTATATAGGTGCGAGATACTGTACTCTCTGAACTGCTAGATGTAATGTTTTTAAAACGGTCAATTTCTTTTTTAATCTTCTCTTTCACTTCTTTAGAAGCCTTTAATTTATCTAATTCTTCTAAGTAGTGATCGGCATCGGAAACGGTATTATCCTCTCCTAATTCTTCCCGAATGAGATGCATCTGTTCACGCAGAATATATTCTTTTTGATTTTTATCTACTCTTCTTTTGATCTCTTCTTGAAATTCTTTTCTAATTCTCAAAACTTCTACTTCATTGCTCAAAATGCGTGTCACTTCTGTATAACATTCTGAAATATCTGCTGCTTCCAAAATGCGCTGTTTATCTGTATAATACATAGGGATATGAATCGCCGTCTGATTGAGCAAATATTCTATATCATTTGTTTCTGTTAAAAGTTTTATCGTATCTGGATTCACTTTGGAATTCATAGAATTATAACGGATTAATAGTTCCTTTATCACTCGAAGCATCGCTTCTTTTATTGTATCCTCTAATATCTCTTTTCCATTCTCTAATAACGGATAAACTTCTCCTATCAGCTCTTTGTCACTCTCTACTAAACTCTCTAATCTAGCTCTTTTCTTACCTTCCACCAATACACGCAAAATATCATTCGGCAGTTTGATTAACTGCTTTACTTCTGCTATTGTTCCGATCTCATATAAATCTTCTTTTATAGGGTCTTCTAAATTTGCATCTTTTTGTGTCACTAAAAATATCTGTTGATCGACTACCATAGCTTTTTCTAATGCATTTTTGGATTTTTTCCTGCTCACATCAAAATGAACTAACATATCTGGCAAAATTGCCAATCCGCGCAATGCAACTACTGGAAGTGTTTCTTTCTTTTGTTCCATGTTTTGTTTCCTCTATTATTTAAGCAGTTTCACTTGTCTTTTTGTCAGACAATTTGCGAGATAATGACTTTTTAGAACCTTTGACATTTCCATAAACGATTTCTGGTTCTCCCTTTCCTTCTATAGAATCTTTTGTGACAATACACTTCTCTACATTCTCATTAGAAGGTATTTCAAACATCACATTTGTCATAGCGTTCTCCATAATCGCACGAAGTCCTCTCGCTCCTGTCTTTCTCTCTAATGCCTGTTTTGCAATGCTCTCAATCGCTTCATCTGTAAACTCTAGTTCTACATTATCTAACTCAAATAATTTCTGATATTGTTTTACAATCGCATTTTTTGGCTCTCTCAAAATTCTGACTAACGCCTTTTCATCTAATAAATCTAATGTCACTGTGACAGGCACACGACCTACAAATTCTGGTATCAAACCATATTTCACTAAATCCTGTGGCATCACCTGATGTAATAGTTCATCTGTCTTTTCATCACTCTTTATTCCAACTTCTGCATTAAATCCGATTGATTTTTGATCTTTTCGATTTTCAATGACCTTTTCAATTCCATCAAATGCACCACCGCAAATAAATAATATATTTGTGGTATCAATAGGAATTAACTCTTGCTGAGGATGTTTTCTGCCTCCTTGAGGTGGCACAGAAGCTACTGTTCCCTCTAAAATCTTTAACAGTGCCTGCTGCACGCCTTCTCCTGATACATCTCTAGTGATCGAAACATTTTCTGATTTCTTTGTGATTTTATCTATTTCGTCAATATAGACAATTCCATACTCTGCGCGCTCTACATCACCATCTGCTGACTGTATTACTTTTAATAAGATATTTTCTACATCTTCTCCTACATATCCAGCCTCTGTCAGGGTTGTCGCATCTGCTATCGCAAATGGCACATTTAATAATTTTGCCAATGTCTGAGCTAAAAATGTCTTACCAGAACCAGTTGGTCCTATCATCAACACATTACTTTTCTGTATCTCAACACCGAGATCTGTTCCCGATGTAATTCTCTTATAATGATTATAGACCGCAACAGACAGCACTTTTTTAGCTTCTTCCTGTCCGATTACATATTGGTCTAAAAATTCTTTAATCTGTTTTGGTTTTAATAAATTTATCTCTTGGTTATCGACTTGTACGTCCTCAAATTCTTCTTCAATAATTTCTGAACAAATATCTACACATTCATCACAGATATAAGCTCCATTTGGTCCAGCAATTAATTTTCTCACCTGATCTTGACTTTTATTACAAAAGGAGCATCTATATTTTTTTTCTTCCATTCTTCCCGCCATTCTTTATTCCTCCAAACTTGCTGACACAAAACAGAGAAACGCGCGATGCGAGTTTCTCCGATTCTATCTAATCTAACAACGAAGAGTTCCTTTTATACTCTTTTCTTCTTTTCTTATGCTATCTATTTGTAATTACGTTGTCAATAATACCATATTCTTTTGCTTCAAAAGCGCTCATATAATTATCTCTCTCTGTGTCTATCTCAATCTTTTCTAATGGCTGTCCTGTATTAGCTGCCAATAGATCATTTAATTTTTTCTTTGTCTTTAAAATATGCTCTGCTACAATTTTAATCTCTGTTGCCTGTCCCTTTGCTCCGCCAGAAGGCTGATGAATCATAATTTCCGCATTAGGAAGCGCAGAACGCTTTCCTTTTGTACCTCCTGCCAGCAAAAATGCTCCCATGCTTGCTGCCATGCCAAGACACATAGTACATACATCACACTTTACAAAATGCATAGTATCATAAATAGCCATACCGGCTGTTACAGAACCGCCAGGGCTGTTAATATATAACTGAATATCCTTTCCGGGATCTTCCGCCTCTAAAAATAAAAGCTGTGCAACCACTAAACTAGCTGTAGTGTCATTTACCTCTTCCCCCAAAAAGATAATTCTATCCTTTAACAGTCTTGAATAGATATCATAAGATCTTTCCCCTCTGCTCGTCTGTTCTACAACGTAAGGTATTAAACTCATATTCATCTTATTATCCCCTTTCTATACAAGGTGCTTTTCATTATATAGAAGTACCTTTATTTTTCTACTGCTGCTTCTATTACAAAGTCAATAGCTTTTTGTACAGCAATATCTTCTTTTAATTGTTCTTTTTCTCTATCACCCATAAATTCCTTTAATTTCTCAATTTCCATCTGATAAGCAGATGCCATCTTTTCCATTTCTTTTTCAATTTCTTCTTCGCTCACTGGAATATTTTCTTTCTTAGCAACCGCTTCTAATACCAATCTGGTCTGGATATGTTTTACTGCATTAGGGCGCATTTGTTCAAACATCTTATCTGCTGTCAAACCTGTAAATTGGAAATATTGTTCTACAGAAAGCCCTTGTTGTTGAATTCTTCTCGCAAAATCATCTGCCATCTGTCTTACTTGTGTATCGATCATAGCATCTGGAATTTCCATTTTTGAGTTTTCAATGATCTTTTCAATCACTTCATTCTCTTTTTGTGTCTTAGCATTTCTAGCTTTTCTCTCTTCTACTTTTTTCTTCATATCCGCTTTATATTCTTCTAAAGTATCAAAGTCTGAAACATCTTGTGCGAAATCATCATCTGCTTCTGGTAATTCCTTTACTTTAATTTCATTCATTTTTACTTTAAACATAGCATCTTTTCCAGCTAAATCAGCAGCATGATATTCCTCTGGAAATTTCACCTGTATCTCTTTTTCTTCTCCAACCTTCATGCCGATTAATTGTTCTTCAAATCCCGGAATAAATGCGCCAGATCCAATCACTAATTCCTGATTTTCTCCCTTTCCTCCTTGGAATGCGACACCATCGCAGAAGCCTTCAAAATCAATCAAAGTGATATCATTATTTTCTACTGCTCTATTATCTATGGTGATGGTTCTCGCATTTTGATTTCTCACTTTATCTAATTCCTGATTCACTTCTTCTTCTGTCGCTTCTAATTCTTTTTTCGGTATTTCAATTCCCTTATATTCCCCTAATTCTACTTCTGGCTTTACAGCTACTGTAGCGGTGAAAATAAAAGGCTGTCCTTTTTCAATCTGTATGACATCAACTTCTGGTCTGGAAACAATATCTAATCCACTCTCTTTTGCTGCTTCTGGATATTTTTCAGAGATCAGTTGATTTGCTGCTTCTTCATAAAAAATGCCAACACCATACATTTTTTCTACCATAGCTAATGGCACTTTTCCTTTTCTAAATCCCGGTACACTTATTTTACTTTTATTTTTAGCATATGCCTGTTCAATCGCTTTTCCCAAATCTTCCACAGAAGCTTCTATTGTAAGCTTTGCCATGTTCTTCTCTAATTTTTCTACTTGTAAACTCATTTTTGGTTTCCTGCTACTTAAAATATAGATCATGATATCTATATTAAGAGTTTTACTGCTTTTACATGTATACTTTTGTAATCATTTTTGATATGCTACTTCTTCTACACTCCGCAGTTCTAAATCCCGACTAAACGTCGGTACTCACTTACTTTTTTATTAATCAATTACTTATTGAATCAATTTTGTAAGTTTATCTCTTAGTAGCTTTCTCCTTTCTTCATATTTTTTTAATTTTATTTACTCTTGGTTTTGAGTTTTATCTTTTTGACTAACTGCACTTATGATTATGTCGGATTATTTCATATGACAAGGGCTTTTTTGCAGTTTAGTCTGTTATCAAATCAATAGAAGTTACATCTTAGATTTCTGATGTCTTTCTATCTTACCCATATATTTGTCAAATAATTACTGATATTTTTCACCCTAAACTATCGTAAATTGAGATACTATGTCCATTCTCACCTTGACATTTTTTCATTATAACATAATAGGTCTATAAATACCAGCACAAATTGGTTAAATTTTTCTGAATTTTAAGGATTCTTTCATACAAAAATGGAGATTTTTAGAAGAAATGGATTCTTAGTTGCATTGAAAGAAATTTTGAGATAGAATAAACACAGAAAAACTTACGCCGTTTTCTGTTAGAAAGGAGGAGCTTTAAGGTGAGATCACTTTAAAGGGGAAATTTTATGAAAAAACTAAAATGTTATTTGATCGGGATTTTATTAGCAGGAACTCTATTAAGTGGCTGCGGAAAGGAAAAAGAAAAAGAAACCAATAAAGGACATTACTCTCCCAATCAGGGCGAAAATGTAGTAATCACTACACCAGAAAATAGCCCTATTGTAAATATTAATAATATTGTAGCTCAGGCAGGAGAACCCATTGATTATATGGCGAGCATCCAATCAGTAGAAAATATTGAATTGGAAAAATCTATGATTCATATCGATTCCTCTGGAGTAGATACTTTTACACCGGGAATTTATACTGCTACTTATAGTTTTGATTATATGGGAACTATTGTAAACCGTATGATCACTGTCACAATTGAACCTAATCCAGAAAGGGAAACAGAAGCTCCAACTTCTGTGCTAATGGGAAGCAGCACAGAAACAGAAAGTCAAACTTCTACGGATAGTTCAGGGGAAACGAATCAAGGAGGGGATACACAGACGGAAAGTTCTAGTGTTGATACTCCCAACCAAGCTGTTATTGCTACTTTAGATACCTTAGAAGAACAGGATATTCCTGATGCGGATATCACTTTGTCAAATGGAACAGTAGTGAAAATAAAATGTACTGCTTCTCGTTATATTGTAGAAACTTTTACAGATGAAACCTATTATGAAGAAAATGGTTTTACATATTTAAAATCAGAATTGAAAGTGGTTTTTAATACAGGAGATACTCAAGTGGTAGAAACTGTTATTAACCGAGTGGCTTCTAGTCCACAGCAGGAATAAGTGGGGGAGAAGTGTGTAAAAGGGGAGGGGCGCTGCGGCGAGGAAGTATTCCAACGAAGCCGCGCTCTCGCTCCGTTCCAGACGTAGCGGTACTAAATTTGCCATTTCGCTTCTTGCGAAATGGCTCATTAAGTGCCGACGTCTTCCAAGGGGCTTCTTTTGGAATACTTCCTCGCCTTCGCTACTTTTTGGGCTGTTTTAATGTATAAAAAAATTTCAGGATAACAATGGAATAGAAAAGCGGTTGTTATACCCGCCCTACTCGAATAAATTACATTAACTGTTCTTATTACTATTTGCTAAATATCACATCATGTATTGTTTTTACATACTCTTGTTTTTCTAAAGTCAATATATCTTTATACAATATTCCTTGGAAAATTTCCAAACCGAATAATATTTTATTCTGACTTTTCGATAAATCAGACATTTTCCTTTTAAATGCATCAAAAGAAACGCTATCCTGTTCTTTTTCTATAATTCCAGCATCATTATATATTACAATCAGCACTACCCTCATTTTCAGTTCATTCAAAGAAAGTTTCGGAAAAAAAGCCATTTGTAATGTCATAATACTATCATAAGCTTTCTGATGTAATTCTTTTTTAGGAATCCTCGATTTTCTAACATTTTTAAATTCCATCAAATATATATGCGCATCATCTTTTATATATAATGCATCGCAAGACTTATGAGGTTTCTTCGCACGATATATATCAGCAATATCACTTGTTATACAATCAAAATTATAAACTAGGTTTTGATAATCAACAACCGCATTCCCTTCATCATCTTTAGATGTTTCACTAAGTGTACTCTTTGCCTTATTTTTATCTATTAGTCTATCCATTTCTACCTCATAAATTTTCTAGCGGTTTATACAATGTTTGATAGATACTCTCAGTAGTTTTTGTTACATTCTCTGTAACATATCGATTCTTCATTTTTTCTTTCATTAAATAAAAACTCCCTTTATCCTTGATTCCATAATTAGCCATCATTACTTCCAATGCCCTGATAAAATAAGGGCTATGAGAATTAACAACAGACACAACTCCCATATTTTTATACATTAGCACCAATATTTCAGCAAACTTCAGATGCCACTCAGGATGTAAATTGGTTTCGGGTTCATCAATCAATAATATACCATTTTTCTTTAAAAACCCATTTTCAACTAATTTCTTAATCAAAAGAAAATTTTTAATTCCAGACGCAACATTCTCCAAGTTAACAGAAATATCCAAATCGTTATCATCATATATGATACTTCCATTATTACTCATTCTCAAATTTCCATTAACCACATCTTCAAGTATCTCTTTCACTGTTTCTATATTACTTTCAATTTCTGTGTATTCTTCAAAAGTACTGTTTGGATTAGAAATATTTCGCAAATAATAAAGAATATCTCCTTCCGGAGAATAAGACATTCCTCTATGATTATAATTACGATTGATCATATCCAAAATATTAAATGTAGGTAAATAAATCACATCAGGTTCATTAACAGAGTTGAAAGTAAGGCTCTCAATCTTATGATCCTTAATTTCTATGACATTATCTCCATTTACAGAATGTATCTCAATACTTGCCGTGGAAATGTCTGATGCAAAATTTATCTGCTTATTAAATGTACCTATAATATACCTATCACCAATAAATTTCATCATTACTTCTTTAGGTCGATTAAAAACCTCTTCTATTTTATCATACAGTGGAATTAAGAATTTATCTGAATAGATATTTTTATCTTGCATTTCATAATTAGTCAAAGCTTCATCAAAATACCTTTTAATTTCTGAAACTCTATTTTCATTTTCCATTTCCAACAAAGAAACAATATTTTTACTTAATAGTTCATAAAAATCAATCAAAAGTTTACGTGATAAATATTCATTATCATTAAAATATTGATTAAAACTCCAGATTATAGAATACAAACTACGTTTATATTCATCCAAAATTTTTTTATTAGAATTTCTAAAAGTATTTACTGCTGCATATATAGATTTTAAAATTGTGCTTTTACCAATATTGTTATTACCCGCTATAATTGAAATACCATTCATATCAATATCAGCTTCAATAATTTTAGCAATATTTTTTAATTTAATTTTCATACATATCTCCTCTTTTTCATAAAGAACTGAGTTACATAAATTCATTATATTTTATTCTTCCTTTTTTATCAACCATTTTTAGCCTCACTATATATAATTATACCTCTCCTTCAAAAAATAATTACATTAGATAATTGCAAAACTCTAAATCCCATAGAACTATTGACCTTTCTGAATATCTATTTCCTGTATCTCCTCACAGAAACTTCATAGATTATCGCAAGTTTCACTTTTCAAAAAGCAGAACAACCAACGACCAGCGGAGGAAAAGAAGTATTCCATAAGAAGCCCCTTGGAAGACGTTGGTACTTAATAAGCAGTTCCGCAAGGGGCTGCGAATTTAGTACCATTACGTCTGGAACGGAGCGAAAGCGCGGCTTCGTTGGAACACTTCCTTTCCGCAGCGTCCCCCTTTTGACTTTCTCAATTACCTAAAATAATTAAAATTTGTCATTCTTATACATCACTTTCTTTTCTTCTATGCCAAAAACTAAAAAAATCATCTTCCTTATATAAATTAACCTGTTATGTCAGTTAATTATTGATATAGAAAAACTTCAACAAAATATGCTATCCTATAGTTGTAATCCACTACAAACAACGAAAGGATACATATGATGTTGAAGTTTGTTCCTGCTTTTATTTCACAAAGGCGAAATGTGAATACTACCAAAATGTCCTATATTTTTTAATATTTTTTTGTACTATATCATTATTTTTTCTGTTTTGGTTTTCCGTTCCATGCCCCGTCTTTATCTACATACCAACCATCTGGTGTATAGCAATCTGAATACATTCTTCCTTTTGTACCATCTGAAATGGGATTGAAATAATACCATTTTCCTCCGATTAATTGCCAACCGGTTTTCATGCCGTTGTTGATATCAATATAAAACCAGCTTTGATAGCCAGCATCTAGAAACCAGCCATCTTTTGCATATCCTCCTATATCAAATGCATACCATTCTCCGTTAATCCGTTCCCATTTGTAAATTTGCTGACCATCATTTGTAAGTTGCCCATAAGGCCATGTACCATTCGCATATTGCAGCCACCAAATACCATTACTCTGTTTCCATTCAGCATAACCGCTTTCTTTTCCTGTTATTATTCCTTGTGCAAAACTGATATAGCCTTTTATTGGATCTCTATAATCTGTTTTGTTTGTAGTGGAAACTTCTTTTTCAGGAAGTGTAGTTGTAGAATTTTCTTTGTTATCTGAATTATTATTTGAGTTATTGTCTTCTGTCGGCAGTGTTTCGATTTCTTCTGGGGTTGTTTCGGTTGGTGGCGTTTCTGTTTCCTCTGGGGTTG
>CAJUHN010000123.1 GCA_910585935.1 uncultured Lachnospiraceae bacterium
TGCGAATTTAGTACCACTACGTCTGGAACGGAGCGGGAGCGCGGCTTCGTTGGAAAAGTTCCTTCTCTCCGGCGCGGAAACTCACACCCCATGTTCCCTACACAATTCTTTTAAATTTCCTCTCTATTTCATATTTGCTCATAGAAATAATTGTAGGTCTTCCATGTGGACAGTTATATGGATTATCCAATTCTAATAATTGATCAATCAAACTATTTGCCTCCTGTTGTGACAATTTATGTTTCCCCTTTACCGCCGCTTTACATGACATAGACGCGATTTTTTCTACTATAATCTGTTGATTTTCCGATCTTATCTCATCAGAAAGACTATCTAACATCTCAAGAAAAATCTCCTTTTTAGCGATTCCAAATAAATTGTCAGGAACAGCTCGTATAGCATATTCTTTTCCGCCAAATTGTTCGATTTCAAACCCAATCTCTTCAAAGTATTTTTGATATTTATGCAATAGTTCTTCTTCTCTTGTTGTCAAACTGAGTACTAAAGGTGGATTCATCAACTGCGAGATAAATTCTTTTGTTTTTAATGATTTCATGATTTTTTCATATAAAATTTTCTCATGTGCTGCATGTTGATCAATGATAAATAATTTATCCTGAAATTCAACTAGCCAATACGTATCAAAAAGCTGTCCTATTATGCGGTGTCTATTTCTAGAAGTTTTCGATAATAACTTGTCCTCAAATAAATTCATCTGTGCTGCATTTTCCTTCACTTTTGTTTCTGAAAAAGAATGTAATTTATCAGATGCCTCATTTTGAGATTGTTTGAGGTCAAAAGAAAGTTTTTTATCTTCTGCTTGGGGTTGAGTTGGCTTTTGTATTTCTTGTGTAGGCTTTGGTATGATTTCTTTTTCTATTTTGGTTCTTTCTATTCTATTTTTTTCAAATGGTTCTGGAGGGCGAACCGAGTGTTCTTGGGTCTTTTTCAAATTTTTGGTCTGTTCTTCTATTTGAACTTCTGGAATAAGCTCTTTTTTTAGTAAAGTATCTTGTATGGATTTCAACACAAATTGATATATCTGTTCTCCATTTTGAATACGCAGTTCCATCTTTGCTGGATGTACGTTGACATCTAGAAGTTCGGAATCGATTTCAAAATGAATAACAGTAAAAGGATATTTATGCTGCATTAAAAAAGATTGATAGGCATCATCTATGGCTTTTGTCAACAAGTTATTTTTGATATAACGTCCATTTACATAATAATTTTCAAATGCTCTATTTCCTCTTGAAATTAATGGTTTTCCAATAAAACCTGTGATAGAAACAGATGGAATTTTCGCATTTATTTCTAATAGATTAGAAGTGATTTCTCTTCCATATACAGCATAGACGATATCCTTTAACCGATTATTTCCACTTGTATATAATTTATTTTGATTGTTCTGAATAAAACGAATCGAGATATCTGGGTGTGATAGGGCGATTCGTTCAACGATATCTGCTATATATCCGGCTTCTGTTTGAGGACTTTTTAGAAATTTTTTTCTTGCTGGCGTGTTATAAAATAGATTATGCACTAAAAAGGTTGTGCCATCTGGAGCGCCGACTTCTTCTAATTCTTTTTCTTCCCCGCCTTCTATTCGATATCTTGTTCCATTTAAGGAATCTGGTACTTTAGAAATGAGTTCTACTTGAGCGATTGCGGCGATGCTGGATAAAGCTTCTCCTCGAAATCCTAAAGAGGAAACAGAGATTAAATCCTGTACTGTTCGTATTTTACTGGTAGCGTGACGCAAAAAAGCTAAAGGGACTTCTTCTTTTTCCATTCCTAAGCCATTGTCTGTAATGCGGATAAAGGAAATGCCTCCTTCTTTAATTTCTACTGTAATCGCAGTGGCTTTTGCGTCAATGGCGTTTTCCATCAATTCTTTTACCACAGAGGCAGGTCTTTCTATCACTTCACCTGCTGCTATCTGATTGATGGTGTTCTGATCTAAAAGTTTAATATTTGACATAGCTTTTTTCTCCTATTCTTTTAAAACAAGGTACAGATTTTATGTATTAGTTGGTTTGTGATGAATAGCTGCTTTTGGGTAAAGGATTTTGTTTTTACCAACGGTTTTTCAATTTATTTTGTAATTGATATAATGTATTTAATGCTTCAATAGGAGTTAAATTTCCTAAATCTAATTCTTTTAGTTCTTTTAGGATATCGTCATCTTTTACTGTATCTAATAATGACATTTGGGCGATATCCACATCATCTAATTTTTGTACCTTTTTCTTATTGTTAAGAGCGACTTTTGTTCCGTTGACAATATTTTTGGTTTTCATCGTGATATCTGCATCACTTAATTCTTCTACCAACTCTTTGGCACGGTTGATTACGATATCTGGCACGCCTGCGAGTTTTGCTACTTGTATACCATAACTTTTATCTGCTCCGCCTTTTACAATTTTTCGCAAGAATACAATATCATCTCCCTGTTCTTTTACTGCAATACAATAATTGTTTACTCCTGTCAATGCACCTTCTAATTCTGTTAGTTCATGATAATGTGTGGCAAATAATGTCTTCGCCCCTAAATATTTAGGATTACTGATATATTCTACCACAGCCCATGCAATACTTAATCCATCAAAAGTACTTGTCCCTCTTCCGATCTCATCTAATATTAATAAACTGTTTGGGGTCGCATTTTTTAAAATATTTGCTACTTCTGTCATTTCTACCATAAAGGTACTCTGACCAGATGCCAAGTCGTCAGAAGCGCCTACTCTGGTGAATATTCTGTCACAGATGCCAATATTTGCAGATAAAGCTGGCACAAAAGAGCCGATTTGAGCCATTAATGTGATAAGTGCTACTTGACGCATATAAGTTGATTTTCCTGCCATATTAGGACCTGTGATGATGGAAATGCGATTGTTGTGATTATCTAAATAAGTATCATTTGACACAAACATTTCATTTGGTATCATCTGTTCTATCACAGGATGTCTACCATTTTTTATGTCGAGAATTCCTTTTTCATTAATTTTTGGTTTTACATAATTATTATGGTCTGCGAGGTAAGCAAAACAAGAAAAGACATCTATTTTAGCGATAGCTTTTGCTGTATTTTGAATTCGGATGACTTCATTTGCAATAGTATCTCTGATTTCATTAAAAAGTTCATATTCGAGAGAAAATAGTTTGTCTTCTGCTCCTAAAATCATTTCCTCTAATTCTTTTAATTTCTGTGTGCTATAGCGTTCTGCATTTGCTAATGTCTGTCTTCGGATATAATCTTCTGGAACTTCTCCTTTGTAAGAATTGCTGATTTCTATATAATAGCCAAAAACATGATTAAATTTAATCTTTAACCCTTTAATTCCTGTACGTTCTCTTTCTTTGGCTTCTAACTCTGCTAACCATGTTTTTCCTTCTGTCTTTGCATGGCGCAGTTTATCTACCTCTTCTTTATATCCCTCTTTGATGATTCCGCCTTCTTTTACTCCTATAGGTGGTTCGTCTACAATCGCATTTTCTATCAAAGTTTTTAAATCTTCTAGAGAATCCATATCTTTCTCGATTTCTTTTATGAGTTCTGATTGAAAAGAAGATAATAAATATTTGATAGGGGGAATCATAGAAATAGAAGATTTAAAGGAAATGAAATCTCTAGGATTTGCCGTTTTATAACTGATTCTTCCTATAAGACGTTCTAGATCATAGATAGGATGAAGATATTCGCGGATTTCTTCTCTCGTGATGACATTATCCTTTAACTCTTGTATGGCATCTTGCCTTCTTATGATTTCTTTTTTGGAAATGAGTGGCTGTTCGATATAATTTCTTAATGTTCTCGCTCCCATCGCTGTTTTCGTTTTATCCAATACCCAAAGAAGAGAACCCCTTTTTTGTTTCTCTCGAAGTGTTTCTACCAGTTCTAGATTTCTTCTGGTAGATGTATCAATGATCATATATTTTCCCGTGGAATAGGGAATAATACTTGTCAAATGGAGCAGGGCATTTTTCTGCGTTTCATAGAGGTATTGAAGTAAAGAACCTGCTGCAATAATACCGCTTTCATAATGGGCTAAGCCCATTTCTTCTAGTGTCATTGTTTTAAAATGTTCTTTTAATACTCTTTTACAGGAACTATCATCAAAATACCAAGCCTCTAAAGAAGATATCGCGATAGAAAAGCGGTTTTTAATATCTTCTATATCGACACCACTGACATAAAAAGCATCATTACAGATGATTTCAGAAGGAGAAAATTTATAGATCTCATCTAACAGAGTCCGAAGAGAATTCACCTCTGTCATATAATAATCTCCCGTAGAAATATCTACAATAGAAACTCCATAGGTATCATCTAAATAAACAATGCACATGAGATAATTATTTTTATTTTCTTCTAATGCGGAAACATTCAGATTTGTTCCGGGTGTCACGACTCGAATCACTTCTCGTTTTACAATTCCCTTTGTTTCTTTTGGGTCTTCTACCTGCTCACAGATAGCGACCTTATATCCTTTTTTTACTAAACGATTGAGATATCCTTCTACCGCATGATAAGGAATGCCACACATAGGCGCTCTGTCTTCTTGTCCGCAATTTTTTCCTGTCAATGTAATTTCTAGCTCTCTGGATGCAGTGATGGCATCTTCAAAAAACATCTCATAAAAATCTCCTAGCCGATAAAATAATATACAATCTTTATATTGAGCTTTTGTATCTAAATATTGCTGCATCATTGGTGTATATTGTGCCACAAATATCTACTTCCTTTCTCTAAAGCTTTATTATGTCATTTTAGGTCTTTTTTCCTATAATCAGCGAAAAACCGCATAATAGACATGTTTTTACTTATATAGAATACCTTAAAAATAATTTAATTGCAATGAAAATAAAAATTCTATTTGAAATTTTTTCTGTTTAGAGTTACAATAAAACAAGGTTTTAAGATATAAAACCAATACATATTTGAAAGGGAGAAAATTATGAAAAAAAGACTTTGCACAATGATAACTGCTATTCTGTGCATAACATTTTTGTTAGTAGGTTGTGGGGCAGAATCAGCAAAAACAGGGGTATGGGATTCTAATGTATTTACAAATGAATGGCTGAATTTTAAGATGACAGTTCCAGAAGATTCTCGTATCATGACAAAAGATGAGATGAGTAGCGCAATAGGAACTCTCGAAAGCACATATATTAATGGTGGAGATGAGGAGAATTTAAGCAAATATGCAAATATTTATGACTGTATGGTAATTTTACCAGATGGAATGTCTTCTATTCAATTAATCTATGAGAATACAGCAAAAACAACCGCTGGAAAAAATATTAAGGCAGAAGAATATTTAGATATTTTAAAAGAACAACTCACTACCGCAGGTTCTGATTATGTATTGTCTGACCCAACAACAAAAGAGTTGGCAGGTCGTACCTTTACTTTTATGTCCACTACTTTTAGCGGCGGCGCAGCAATTCAAGATTATTATTTAGTAAAAGAAGGAAATTATATGGCAACTATGCTTATTTCTTATCCTTCTACTTATCAATCTACTATTGATGAAATTATTTCTAGCATTACTACTGCAAAATAAGGAAAGCTTCATTTTTATAAAGAAGGCTGTTGTGATGAATATTCACAGCAGCTTTTTTTTACTATAGGGAAAACCTTTGAAACGAAGGGACGCATAGGAAGGTATGTATTCCAACAAAGCCGCGCTTTCGCTCCGTTCCAGACGTAACGGACACTAAATTCGCAGCCCCTAACAGGACTGCGAATTTAGTGCCGACGTCTTCCAAGGGGCTTCTTTTGGAATACATACCTTCCTATGCTAGTTTGTAGCCCCTTCTTTATACCAGTTAGAGTTCTTTTTTCTGCTAATAATATTGAAAATAAATTATCCTTTTATCACATCATATAGACTATTTAATACTAGCCAATTCTGTGTGAAGGGGCGCATTAAATTCCAATATCCAGCTCCTAATAATCTATACTTTGCTATTAAAGATAATTTGGCATAAATACTTCTAGCGTCCTCAAACCAAACAATATGTTGTATATTATAAGCATCTGTATAATAAAAATAAGGACTCATTGCAGTTGTATCAAATAAAATCTCTGCTCCCACTCTCCTAGCCAGTGCGACTGCTTCCTCATTTCCAATCGTATCTGCCTTTGTCACTCCTCGTACAAATGGCAATGCCCAGTCATATCCATAATTAGGAATTCCCATAAAAATCTTTCTGTAATCAATTCTTTCTACTGCATATCTTACGACTTCTTCCACTTTATTAATAGGAGCAACAGCCATCGGAGGACCATAAGTATACCCCCACTCATAAGTCATGATTAATACAGTATCTGCGATTTCTCCAATTCTTCTGTAATCGTGTGCTTCATATAAAAGCCCCTGTTGAGTATCAGATGTTTTTGGAGCTAAATCCACATGTACCAAAAATCCATATGGATGTAACATTTGAACTGTTTTTTCAATAAATCTAAAATAATTTTCATTATCTTCTGGAGGAATAAATTCAAAATCTAAATCTATCTTTTGATATCCTTTTTCCTGCATTTCTATTATGATATTTTGTAAAACTATCTCCTGTAAATCGGGATCTTGGAATAATAAACTCGCTTTTTCACTGCTAAATGTTCCATCTTCTGATAAAGCAGAAAGTAAAAATACAGGAATCGTATTCTCTTCATATGCACGTTTAATTAAATATCTTTCCTTTTCTTCGTCAGGTTTAATAAGATTTCCTTCTGTTGTAAAACCATATCCGAAAATAGTTATATAGGTGAGAGATGGCAGAACCTGTGATAAAGTATTTGTATTGATATAAGGATAGGCATATCCATTCACCCAAATATCTCCCCATGGTTTTGTGGGTTCTTCTTGGTCTTCTAAAATAATTACAATGGTCTGACCTACTACTAGACTTTCAGAATAAAGTAAACGATTATTTTTTACGATACTCTCTACAGAAACTCCATATTCCCTTGCAATCTGGGTTAAAGTTTCTCCGGGTTTCACTACATGAATAATCATAAATATTCCTTACTATTTTTATTCTCTTTATCTTATCATATGAAAACTATATAAGAAAGTATTACAAAACCTCACATCATTTAATAATTTTTACAAGTAAAATGCTATATTTTGGAATAGTTGTAAATCTTCTGTTTTTCTAAATTCATCCTCCGTATACTCCATAGGCTTATCGTACAAAAACAGTTTTGTTTTATCTATAACATGTGAAAAGTCCAACTTACTCCAACAATGCTTATTAAAGTCAATATTTAATTCTCTCATATTAGCACCTTCGCTTTATTCCATATGGCTTTTTTTCTATTGTTTACTCTATATCAAAACAATTTACATATTTTCCTAATTATATTTTAAGATTCTACTGAGTGTTTTGCAATCAATTTTTTATAACCTCTTTTCTTTTATTACTATCGTGAGATTCGTCTTTCACAGCTTAGAACAGCCAACCAACTAGCTCCGGCAAGGAAGTATTCCATAAGAAGCCCCTTGGAAGACGTCGGCACTTAATAAGCAGTCCTGTTAAGGGCTGCGAATTTAGTACCGCTACGTCTGGAACGGAGCGAGAGCGCGGCTTCGCTGGAATACTTCCTTGCCGGAGCGAACCTTTGTTAAAGTGTTCTATTTCCTTAAATCCATACCTATAGGATACACCCCATCTCTTTTAAACTTGCACAACACCCCTAATCTCTTTAACCTATCTCGAAACATCATATAATAACTAGGTTTTACAAACAACTTCTTTGAAATAGGTTTTATCACTTGAATAGGATACCTTTTAAATCCATAAGAAGCAGCTTCAAACATGGTTTTCCCATTAAATGCAATATATCTTGTATCTTGATTTAAAGTAGCTTCATCAAAGGAATTATTATGATCATATAATGGATGTAGACCAATAAACTCAAAGGAATCATTATCGTAATAAAATCCCCAATTCTGCCCATGTCTATCTTGATTATTGATTAAATAATCTATCTGACACATGAGCAGATAATCTTGTTGAAAAGTCTGAAACAATAATGTATCAAATCTTTTCCCAACTCTGTTGTAATATGCCTCCACTTCTTCCGCTGTAACAATACTATATTTGCCTGTCGTCATACATTTACATTTTGTACACAATAGATCCCCTTCATAAACTAATTCATATTTTAAGTGATTTATATTAAAACAATCTAAAATATCTGATACACTAGCTTCTATTTTAGCTTCTAAATCGCCATGAAAACCTGCTTTATATAAATAAAGACCATCTGCTTCTCTACGCCATGCTTTTGCATATGCACCATAAGTACTTAATTCTGGTGTAAAAAAATCTTTATTTTGAAACGAAAGAGAAGTTCCCTTTAAAGCTACATGAAACATAATATCGGATAATTTATTCGATTTTAAGTCCATATCTTTCCATCTCTTGTCTTCCTTATCCCCACATATCCAATAACAATCCAATACAGATATCCCTCTGCATGTTAAACTTATCTTGGCCTTTACCTCATCTGTCTGTACTTGACTGAATCCATAAACATTCAATATCTTCTTTGCATGTTCTCGGTCAATAGAAAGAACCCGTGACGATAACCAATTCGTGATTACAGCCCTGTTATGACCAAATAATCTTACCGCTTCCTTTAAACTATTATCCTCAATCTTCACTTCACTATATAAATTTCCTCGTAGCTTCATAGGCAGCTTACATTCATTGAAAACTTTAACCTCACCATTTATGCTATTTTCTATCCACAGTATTCTTTCATCTTTAAACATCAAATACATTTCCTTAATCCCCATCATATATCTATCAATCTCACATCAAATAAGCAATAGACAAAAGTCTTTTGCTATATGATGGTACTGCTAAGCGTTCCGATATAATAAAAGCCCTTTGCCTCTTCTAATTTTACAGATACAATCTTTCCAATTAATTCTTTCTTTCCCTCAAAATGAACTAAAATATTATTACTCAATCTTCCTGTGACAAATCCTTTTTGATGTGTATTCTCTTCTTCTACTAACACCTTTTCTGTTTTTCCAATATCTCTTCCTGTAAGTTCTGCTGATATTTTTTGAACTTCCGCCAACAGACAGTCGAATCTCTCCTTTACGATATCCTCTGGCACTTGATTTTCCATAGAAGCAGCGGGTGTTCCCGTTCTTTTAGAATAAATAAATGTAAATGCACTATCAAATCTCACTTTTTTTATCACATCTAATGTTTCTTCAAAGTCTTCTTGTGTTTCTCCCGGAAAGCCTACAATAATATCTGTAGTAAGTGAAATATCAGGAACTGCTGCTCTAATTTTTTTCACTAATTCTAAATACTGTTCTTTTGTATAATGTCGATTCATCGCTTTTAAAATTCGGCTGCTTCCAGACTGTATTGGTAAATGAAGTTGTTTACATATTTTTTTGGATTCCTTCATCACTTCGATTAATTCATCAGATAAATCTTTGGGATGTGATGTCATAAAACGAATTCTTTCTAATCCCTCTATTTTTTCAATACGTCTTAATAATTCTGCAAAAGTGATAGAGTTTTCTAAATTTTTGCCATAAGAATTTACATTTTGCCCTAACAGCATAACTTCTACTACACCATCTGCTACAAGATTTTCAATCTCATAAACAATATCTTCCGGTTTACGGCTTCTTTCTCTCCCTCTCACATAAGGTACAATACAATAACTACAGAAATTATTACACCCAAACATGATATTCACACCGGATTTAAAAGGATATTTTCTTTCATTTGGAAGTTCTTCTACGATTTTATCTGTATCTTTCCAAATATCAATCTCCATTTTTTCACTGTTTAAATGAGTATCTATGAGTTCTGCTAATTTATAGATATTATGTGTACCAAATATGATATCCACAAAACGATAACTCTTTTTTATTTTTTCAACTACTTCTTCCTCTTGCATCATACAGCCACAAAGCGCTATCTTCATATTTGGATTTTTCTTTTTTAAATTCTTCAGATACCCCAGTCGACCATATACCTTCAAATTTGCATTTTCCCGTACCGTACAAGTATTATAAATCACAAAATCTGCTTCTTCGGTATCCACCTGCTGATATCCAATCGCTTCTAATACTCCAATTAATTTTTCAGAATCTCTTGCATTCATCTGACAGCCAAAAGTTTTTATACAACATGACAAAGGACGCCCTAACTCTTCCCTTTTTTTCTGAACATACTCTCGACATTTGGCTATAAAATAATATTGGCGCTCTGGTTCTGTTTCAGGAGGGGCATTTGTAATATCAATTTTATTAAAATCTATAGTATAATACATGAATATTTTCCTTTCTCTTTCTAAATTCTTTCCTTGACACTCCCCCATGCCTAAAGACCTTAACTTGACCCATTGTTCTAGTTCATTTGAAAGCTGGAATTTATAAAGGTATTTCTTTTGAATTTTCTATTTCGAGCAAGTAAAAAATCTTATTTTATGAGTATTCCTTAATTCAACTAGCACAACAAGTTAATTTCCATAATAACCCAAAAATAATCTTAACATTTTATATCTTATCATAACACTCTCTTATCCAAAAGTAGAACAGCCAACCAACCAGCGAAGGCAAGGAAGTATTCCAAAAGAAGCCCCTTGGAAGACGTCGGTACTTAATGAGCAAACCCGCAA